>PEZS01000001.1:391672-415673 GCA_002778785.1 Bdellovibrionales bacterium CG10_big_fil_rev_8_21_14_0_10_45_34
GTTGGCGGCCTTGTCGAAGTTGGCGGCCTTGTCGAAGTTGGCGGCCTTGTCGAAGTTGGCGGCCTTGTCGAAGTTGGCGGCCTGGTCGAAGTTGGCGGCCTGGTCGAAGTTGGCGGCCTGGTCGAAGTTGGCGGCCTGGTCGAAGTTGGCGGCCTGGTTGTAGCTGGTCTTCTTACAACACGTGGAGGCGGCACTGGTCTTCTCACGGGCGGAGGAAGCACTCGGCGCGGTGGAATAACACCTCGTCTTGGCGGCGGCACAGTCACCCGTCCGTAAGGCAAACAGTTGCGAGAACCGTAGTTATATCTATGCCCGGCACCACACGTTCTTAGTCCAACATCTCTTTGGCAAAATCCTCCGAATCGCGTGTACCCGGGGCCGCAATAGTAATTGACGGTTGATACGCATCGTCCAACGTAAGGATTGTAAGCTTCTCTCCATCCGCAAAACGGGCGCACCCTCCGGCAACTTCCATAGGAGTAGTCATAGTAGTAACTCATTCCACAACGTGCATATATAGGAGAGCACGTTCCAGTGTAGTGGTCGTAGTAACTGCCAAAGCCGCAGCTCACACCAAAAACGTTGAAGCGAACGCATTCTCTGATGGTCCAATCGTACCTGGATCCAATGGAACAAGTGTAAGGAAGCCTCATACATCTGTTATAAAAAGAGCTCCACTCGTAGTTCAGCGGGCAGCGAGGATACGCATTGAGCACGCAGTATCCAAGGTAAGGATCGTAATAAGTACCAACGGAACACTGAAGATGCGGAGCCTGCGGATACGGCAAACAGCTATTAGACCGCGATTCGTAGTAAGTTCCTTCACCGCAAGCTTCTTGCCTGTTCGGAAGACAATGGCCTAGATCGCCATCATAGTAGTAGCCAGGAGCACACTGATAGCCGTCCTCATCTTTCGCATTGATCGAGACCTGAAACTGCCGAAAGTTTTGAACTCCGTCTCTGTCTCGCAGGTTTACGATGAAGTAATGCGTTCCGATTTGTGTGGAATTTCCGCTCAGAACAAATTTTTCGTCCGCGTTCAAAAACGCCAGACTCATCCCTTCGGGAATCTCCCCCTCAAAGAATTCACCTATGATTGGCTTTCGTTCGGGATTGTCAAAGGTCTCAATGGTTGCGCTGTAGGCTTCGCCCTCATCCGCGAATGGAAGCAAGCTCTCAGTAAGAAAGCGCGGATACTGAAGACTGTCGTTATCCTCAGAATAGACACAAACGTTTCTTGAGCGAACAACATTTGAAACAGAAGTCTTAACACTAAGTACAAAACACCATTGGCCTGTGAACTCAGGTGCTCCCTTAAGTAGCAATGTCTGGTTTGAAATTTGCTCTAACTCTAACCCAAATGGAACAGGAGCTTTACCCACATCCCAAGTGATCTCCTGCTGGACTGATCTAGAAAGAGTGATCTCTGTTTCGCCGTAAGACGCGAATTTATAAACGGCGTCGTCTTGCGAATAGACGATTTCAAACCCATCTTCTGCAGAGTTTGGTGTTTGTGATAGCGATTGTTGCCCCAGTCCGAAGACAGCGACGAGTGGCGTTAGATAAGTTAGCCATCGCCGCGGACGCGGTTGATCTTGCATGATTTCCCCCATTGAAAGTTTAGTTAACGTTAGCTCCCCTAGGTGCAAGGGCAAAACTTATGCCGCCGTCTGCCGACTTGTTGTGTCTTTAATTTAGCGATGAGAGAATTTTGGTGTCTTTATGACTTCACTGATGTGGTGTCGAAAAATCACTTGCGAAGCAAGTAGTGCGCTAAGGCACTAAAGTTCTCTTTCAAATGGATCATCCATTCGATTTATCGCCCACCACGCTATCGGAAAAACAATCAATGCTAGAAAAATAGCTCCCGTTTTTTTGTCCCACACGTTTTGAAGAGCTGCCCAAGTGAGAGTCAGGGGAATGGTTGTGGCTCGCACAAGGTTAGGTGCTGTCGTCGTCACGGTCCCACGTCGTCCTGTTGCAGTGACTTCAGCAATGGCGGTCAGAAGAACTACCCAGTATCCAGCGCAAAATCCCACAAATAAACACATGAATGTATAAACGGGCGCTGAGGAAATTGGGTAAAGTAAAACAAAAAGCGAACTAGAACCCGCAAGTAAAAGCCCAATTTTAACAGGTACAAAACGACTTTTTAACTTTTGGCTTAAGAAACCGAAAAAGAAGTCTCCCGAGACAGTCCCTGCGTACGAATAGGTAATTGCCTGCCCTGCAGAAATAGGATCTGTAACTCCTATTTCACGTGCGAGCTCAGGTGCGAAGAAAATGAAGACTGATGAAATGTAGTAGATGGGCATTCCAATGAGAGTGACAAGAAAAAGCAATCTTACATCTTCTTTGTGAAGCCGAATAAAACTGTTGTAAAACCTTTGAACAACTGTAATTGATGACTTTCGAGCCTGCTTTTGGTTTTGCTCTATGTACTTTAAGAAAACTACAGACTCATCAACGCGGATTCTGAGAATAAGTATGAGTATACCTAAAGCACCGCCTAAAAAGAACGATTGACGCCAAGTCAGAAAATGCTCGGTCAACCCAGCAAAGAGTCCGCCGCAAAGACCAAACCCAGCCATAATGTAGACTCCGTGGCCGCGTTTACCGGGTTTCATAGATTCTGTAACGAGCGTGACTGCGATGCCAAGCTCACCAGCTAAGCCGAACCCGGCGAGTGCTCGGCAAATGTAGTATTGCGGAATTGACGTAATAAGTCCGTTACAGAGCGTTGCCAACGAGTAAAGCAAAATACTTCCGTAAAGAGTCTTTTTTCTGCCGATCTTGTCTGAGAGAACTCCCCAGAAAAAGCCACCTATTATCAGTGCAACCATTTGGGTATTTAAAAGACCAACTGCGTGACTTACAGAGTCCTCGCCTCTGGTGATTTCTGAAATGCTGGCAATCCTATGAACAACAAATAAAAACAGATCAAAGATATCGACAAAATAGCCGGCGCCACCCACGATAACCGCAGGAGGGATGTATTCTCGCCACTTACTCATAATTCAAAGTTTCAACAGGTGAATCTATCAGAATGGAACGTGATACAAGGACGAATCGCTTTTCTAGCACAGCGACGAAAAGATAAATCCCTAAGCAGCTAAGAATTGTCATTACAAATGGCGCTCGAAAATCAAGTAGGTACTCGTAAATAGGCAACAGTACGACACCTGCAACAGCCGTGAGGCCTGCGGCAAATGCACCGCCGTGTTTGCCTGAAATCCCCATAGTGAAGATGATAAATATTCCCGCAGTTCCAAAAGAACTCGCTGCATAAACAAGCTCGTAGATTCCTTCTGCAGACACGGCAAAACCAATTGCAGCGATTCCAGACGCGACGACACAAATTCTGGCAGTACGAAGTTTGGCAGAATCAGATTTGGTGGGGTCGCTGTTTGTAAGAAGGTTCTGGGTTACGAAAGCAGAGACTGTTAATAGCGTACTATCAACAGTAGATAAAATTGCTGATAGAATAGCTCCTGCAAAAAGAGCCAGAAGGGCGGGGTGTAAAAGAGTAGCAGCAAGTTCTGGCAAGAATTGGTCATTCTGGGGGAGGGAGGGTAATAGCTGCGGACCGATAAGACCAAGTGTCACTGGGATGAGGCCGATCAGTAAATACATCCCCGCCGCCATAAAGGTAGAAGTTCGGGCAACATTCGCATTTTTACAGGCAAGCATTCTTGACACAAGTTCTTGGGTTACCAAAGATCCGAGTATCGGAACCATCCAAATATCGAGGCGTTCCAAAAAGCTTTCATTAGGTCCGATGAGGCTAAGACGATCTGTGGCGCTTAGTCGGCTAAACACACTTTCCCAGCCGCCCACTCCGTCTACGGCTAGGTACAAAAGAACGAAAAGACCAATCATCAAAATGAACCCTTGCACTGTATCTGTGATGATATCGCCTAGTAAGCCGCCAATCGAAGTGTAAAGTATTACAAAACATCCCGAGAGCAAAATAGCGACCGTGGGGCTAATATCAGAAAAACTCGAAACTAACTGCCCGAAAGCTCTTACCTGTGCACCTGCCCATAGTATCGAGGAGGGGATCATAATGAGAACGGCAATTTTTTCTACAGTTGGAGAATAGCGCTTTTTGAATAGGTCTCCCAAGGTAACGATGTTGGACTTCCAAAGTGCTTTAGCAAAAAAAAGTCCCGCTATAAACAAGCAAAGCGTGTACCCCATAGGTTCTGCGCGCCCGCCAGACAATCCCGATTCATAGACTCTTGATGCCGAGCTAATGCACGTCTCAGCTCCAAACCAAGTGGCAAATATAGAAAAAGTAGCCAAGAAGGGACCAATTCGTCGTCCAGCCAAAAAATAATCATCTTGATTTCGAATCTTTCTGGCAACAAAGATGGCAATCAGTGCCTGAGCTAGGACATAGAGAAGAATGAAAATCCAAAGCACCTACTGCCTCCGTTTTAAAAGAGAAAGTTTTTGTCACAAACTTCTCGCAAATTCAAGTTATCAGGTAGTGAGGTTCGTCTTTTACAGACTGAGGTGCCTCCAGTGGAAATTTAAAGTGCCCACACTTTTGATCTTCCGTTTTCGAAAACTATGATATCTTCTCTGGCGCGTAACCAGTGTCGGTTCAGAGAAACCCACGAGACTAAAGAAAGCTGTTGTGGGCTCTTTGTAAAGGGCGAGCGTGGTTTGAATAGCAGAAGGGATCCTGATGGCGCTAACAATCGAACAAATGGCCTATGAACTTGCAAAGAACTGTATAGAAAATTCCTACTCACCGTATTCTAAGTTTCGTGTCGCGGCGGTTGTTAAGTTTACCTCGCGAGAGGATCTCTATGCTGGCGTTAATGTGGAAAACGCATCTGGAATCGGTTGCTGTGCTGAAAGGTCGGCAATCGCCTCAGCTATTTCTCATAAGGGCGCTGGTGAAATTGAATTTTGCCTAATAGTAGCTGAACCCGAGGAGGCAATTCCGCCGTGTGGCGTTTGTCGCCAAGTGCTTAGTGAGTTTGCTGGCTCGCACACGCAGATCACCTTAGCTAATACCAAGCGCATCCTAAAGAGACTGAGTTTTTCAGACCTTTACCCAAACCCATTCGACCGCCGCTCTCTGACACAAGGAAAAAATTAGAAATTTGGAGATTCTTCGGTGCGTCCATTGCGGCGCCTTCAGATCATAGACTAGGTTTTGACGAATGTTTTGAGGCACAATGGACGAGTAGTCTTAAAAGATAGATCCTCTAGAAGTTCCTTGTTGTTCTGGGTCTGATTTCTAGGAAGGAATTTAGATCCTAAGCGCTGCCAACGCTTAAAAGTATTTGTTGCCTTGAGACGGGAAGCTAATACAGCTTCCCGTCCCTTTTTCTTGCCAAAACTATCTGTAGATGCGCTCAGCCATTTTAACGGCGCTGTAGGCGTCGAGTAGGCCATAACCGTATGTGTTGTTTGGCGACACGTTGCCGCTGACTCCACCACATGTTTGAGTTGACGTTTTTGGGACGGCTGTTGTCTCTAGCAGTCTCATTGTCTCATCAACTTTACCAATAAGTTTTGGTACGGCTGACCAAATAAGTGCCACGGCACCGGATACATGCGGTGCTGCCATGCTGGTGCCGCTCATGAAGAACCCTTGGTATCTGCCGCCAGGTACGGAAGATCTTATATTAACCCCTGGAGCTGTGATGTGAGGGCTAGTCTGATTTGTTAGCACAGAAGGCCCTCGGCTGGAAAAGCTAGCGATATTGCCAGTTCTATGGTCGTGGGCACCAATAACGAACGTTAAATCGGTCAAAGTAGCAGGTTGGGTAGTGATAGTACTACAGCCAGGTCCGTCATTGCCCGCAGATGTAATGACCATAATGCCTGCCCTTTTGAGCGCAACGAGAGGCAGGATGTACTCTTCTCCTGTGCAGCCCTCGCTGTCAGGGCAGCCCCACGAATTGTTAATGATATGGGGAGCCAATTCAGGGCGACCTTGGGTGAAGCGATCTTCGCCCGCGGCGGTGGGTGCTAGAAAGTACTCAAAACAATCTAGATAGGTCGTTGTCCAGCCTACGCCTTTTTCCATATTTCGACAGCCGATCCATTTGGAGTCTGGAGCCATTCCTATAGAGTTTTCTCCGCCATCAAAGCCGACCATTGTACCCGTAGTATGGGTTCCGTGACTGTTGTCATCACATGGGGCCTGAGAGGCGTACCCACAGGAGCTATCAGAGTTATGATCTTCATAGATCGAGTCGTACCAATTGTAATTGTGATCTGCTGGGGCGCCAGAGCGGGTGCCTCGATAGGAATTCACAAGTGCTGGATGTGACCAATCGACACCTGTGTCATTTGAAGCAACGACAATTCCTTTACCCTTAACGCCCAATTCGCTCCAAACCTTAGTAGCGCCTGCAGACTCCAACGAAGTCTCAGGTGCTAACCTTGATTTGTCGTGCGGAACTATTGGATTTTTTAGTTTACTTTCATAAACGCCAAAGATTCTCGCGACGTCGTCGCGAGCAGCAACGAGTTTGATTGTGCCTGCGTCTACCTTAAAAAGAGCTACAGTACTAGAAATAAAGAATCGGCGATGCTTGATGTTTTTAGCGACAAGCCATTTTACGAGTTCAGTTTGTGACTCATTTGCCGAGGTCGTGAGAGCTTGGTAGACGGCAGTTACTTTATTAGGGAAAGACAATGTTTGATCGATTCGAGTCAGGTCGGCTTGAGCCTTAAGCTGAACAAGAACGTCAAATTCGGGTTCGACTTTGTTTTTTGCCTGCAGATCCTTTAGAAGTCTAGCGTCGATCTTTCCGGTTATATTTGATTGGCTTAAGGCTAATGTCCCCAGTCCAATCAATGCGACTGCTAAAGTAATACCTAATCTTTTCATCTGTTCCCCCCCTTGGTAGGTGCCTTTTTTTTAAAAATGGCGCCATACAAGCCTTGTATTAACTCCCTACAGGAACAAGGAAATCTTTAGGAATAATGCGTTAGTTTTTGCTTGTAACTGCAGTTTACAGATACTATCATTCGCGCCTATAAAAAAAACTGCCACGGGGTGGTAGTTAAGTTGGTTATAACGCTCGCCTGTCACGCGAGAGGCCGCGGGTTCGAGTCCCGTCCACCCCGCCATTTACATCTGATACAGAAAAATAGTCCTCCACCGTGACAGAGGACACGACAGCCGGCACTCGATACGCTGGCCCATCCGTAAAAAACTCAACCTCCATACGATTGCCGTCCAAAATTAAAATTCTTTTTACGATCCGCTCAATGAGTGTGCGCTTCTGAGTTTGAGTCAAGGTATCGAACCCTTGAAGGACCTTTTTCACATAAACTTGCAATGACTCAAGGCCATTGTCGTTTTTCAACTCCGACAGTGTCGACCTAGCTTTTTCGATCTCTTTTTCAAGCGACTGCTTTCGGTACTTCAAGGTTTCAGCTTCCTTAGATAACAGCTCTTCGAATGCTGTGCTCATCGGCTGACTCAAAGATTCAACCAGCCTTTGACGGAGTATATCTTCTTGCCTGCGAGTCTCGGCCAACTGATTTTCATATCCCTTAAGTTCAGCTTGCAATGCAGGAACCTTGGTTTCTCGCAGCCGGACTGAGTCCTTTACCATCTGTTCGAATTTCTCATGTTTCAAAAATTGATCTTTGACCAAGTTGATAACGAATGGATCAATTTCATCACAGCGAATTCTTAATCCTTTGTGCTTTCGATTGTTGTAATAGCGATGCTCACTACTCTTAGCACCCTCACCAGAGAAACTTGAGCCGTCTTGATAAAAGAGCCGACCTGAAAGCAAGTAGACATAATCCCGAACCCCAACCTTGAGATTGGATGCTCTGAGTAGCTGGTGCTTAGTTACCACCGCCTCAAGAAGAGTTTCTTCAACGACTGGGCCATGTTCCAATTTAACTAGTTGATATCTTTGAAACTCAGAAAGTGAACTTTCATCAACATCCTTGTTATGGCGGTTGGCCTCCCAATAGCCAAGATATCGGAGTCGGCAATTCTCCAGTATTGTTGAAAGCTGGGAATGGGTTATCTTAGATCCATCAGGATTTGTGATGCCCTCCTTCTCCAGACGCTTTATTGTAGCGAGGATTGTTGGCTCCTCTAAAAATATGCCTAGGACTTTTCTCAAGATGGGCACGCCTACCGGATCAATAACGAAGTGGCCTCTACGGCTTGGATCACGCTTAAGGCCGAGGACCTCTGCTGACCCATTGATCTTGCCATTTTTAATCAGTCTAGCAATGCAGTTTTCTCGAAGTCTATGAGATGTGATTTCACGCTCTGCTTGTGCCACCGCCATCAAAATTGTAACGACCATCTTGCCAACAGGAGTGGTCGTGTCGATGTCTTGCCCAATTACTAACACAGATACATTGCTCTTCTCGCACAGGCTCATGAAGTCGAGAAAGTCCATCACTGATCGGCTTATTCGGGCAAGCTCGGGAGTTACCACAAACTTGATCTTCTGTTGACGAATCAGATGGGTCAGCCTGTGAAAGCCAGGACGATTTGTGTTCTTACCCGAGTAACCCTCGTCAACGATATGTTCAGATATTTCATATTGTAAATTGCTGGAGTTCGATTTGAATGCCATGTGTTGTGTACATCTCGCCTTGTGAGCTTCTGGTGACGCATCTTCTTTTCTTAATCCCGCTTCGTCAGTTATCTGACCTAGCGTCGATATCCGTGTGTAACTCACTCCGATGATAGGCTGATTGTTATTGGTCTTTGCCATATTGTTTTTCCTTTCCAAGGGTCCATTCACATAACTCCTTGATAGTTTGTTGTACGGTGGATCTTTCTGCAGGTACTCCGGCAACTACCTTAAAGGTTTTCGATAGGTCGATAGTTCGTCGGGTAGTCCTTGCCATTTGTTGCCGCCGTTTCTGTTTTTTTCGTTCTCGCTTTGTTTTAAGCTCGCAAGCTTTACATTGACTCGATAGTCGCTGCCCCTTGGTATAAAACTGCGTCGGTGATTTCAGCCGTTTACATCGAGAGCAAGTTTTCTGTTGGGTAAGAATAAGCTCCATCAACGTCGGATCAAGGATTTTCGCCATTGAAAACCTCCCGTTGTTCTTGCTTCATTTCTTGCAATGCCAAGTAATGACGCTTGCGAGGATAGCCGTAGGTGATGCCTCGAGTTCCACTCAACAAGCGCAGACCTTTGATTCGTTGAGGATCAGTCATTGCATCCATGAAGTTCGACCAGAAATACTCCAAGAGTCCTTCAACATCGTAGGCAACTGAACGAGCGACGAAGACCCTCTGCTCAGGAGGCAGATACTTCTTGCAGAGACGTTGGAATATCTGCAATTTATCGCCAGGGATTAGGTAGTGAACGTGTGGCGTGCTTGACTCAGGGTCCACGGACAGGCAACGAATGAAAGGTCCAATCTTTCCAGTAAGGTACTTTGACAGACCACTTGAGAGAGTTAGCAGTCTGTACCAAGCGTCGCTCGGATCCCCGATGAGCGAAATCGTACAGTGAAAGATCATGCCTCTGCTGAGTGCAAGCAGAGTCGCCGCCTCGACGAAGTAAGACTTCCTTCGATCTTCACATCCTTCGCACTCCAATCGCTTACACGGACGGTAGGCTCCTCCGCACTTCCAGATTCGAACCTTCTGCCCACTGCGTGCTGTAATGACCGTAGCTCCCGCTCTATCTGAATGGTCATGCCTTGGACTGCAAAAAAGTTCGTTAGCACTTACTTCAAGAGCTTCAGCAATCAAAATCTTTTCAGTTTTTCTTGGACGAGTTCGTAGTTCTAATATCGCATCAAGCCGAGTCGCACTTATGCCTGTCTTGTCAGAAAGTATATTGGTCTTCATCCCTTTGAGGATCATTTCTGTAGCAAATGCCTTGTTAAGCCTTTCCATTTTGATCCTCAGTATTCATGGGACTCGACGTAGATTTGCTAATTTGAGGGTTTACTTCTTGCGACTTTATCCATGCGGCTATTCTGTGAAAACTGAATCGCACAAGTCGCTTTCCGAGACGGATATGTGGAATCTGTCTGCGAAAAACGAGGCTGTAGATCGTACCTATCGGCAGTCCTGTCATCTCAGATACAGCTCTGTAGTCTAAGAGGTTGTCTTGGTGTTCCTTCATAGGGACCTCCTTCATTTATGTCCATGCAGGCATAAGTAAGGGGTCTGACCCAATTCGTCCTTGGTAAATCAGTTGCGAGTAAAATACCAAACGTTCCCAGCAACCTGTTCCTTGTCAGCCATGCAAACTTAAGCGAAACTCCTAGCTATCTCAGGAGTTAAGCAATGAATGAAAAGAAAAAGAACAGACGACCCAAAAGTAAGCCGAGTACTACAAACAAAAATTTGGATTTGGATTGGACGGCAATTTACAGATTGGCCTGCCTAATTTTCGCTGCAGAGACAGCCGAAGAGTACAATATGCCAGAAACTGCCTTGATGGTACGACGAGCAAAATCCGCAATCAAAAAAACCAACGAGGATTTCTCCAAATTGATAAAGGCTCAAGAGAAATTAGCCCTCTATGTTTTCTCAGTCGAGTTAGCTGAGTCCCTTGGAATACTTTATGACGAAGTGAGAGGGAACAACCTTGATGAAAAAGATGTGCCTGAACTCATAAGAAATATAGCAGTAAAGTTTTCTACCTTTAAGATTCTTGACAAGCGAAAGATACTCGAAAAACTCGATTATGCGGCATTTGCAGTTAAGGTCGAAAGGAAAAGAGGGGCCAAAGGTTCTAAGGAGTTGGCCTATGAAACAGTTCAAAAGGTTCTTGGTATTTCATCTGAAACCCAGCAGCACGCTGCAAAGGACACAACTAAATTTTGGACGATGCTCTTTCCTGAGCAGTCTGGCCAGGGGGACTTCTCAGACCAGTTGCTAAACTTGGTAGTTGAAAAATCTTTCGGCAAAACCTCTCGCTCAAAAGATTGATTTCCCGTGTTCCTTATATAGCTATTCAACTATCGACGAATAGAGAAACGCATGACCTCTTTGACCCGTGCCGGAGCGGTTGACCTTTCCTGATTCTACAAGAGACCTAAGTGATTTTCGTAGCATGGTGGTTTTGCCTGAAACGCTATCGACAATCTCACGCTCCGTGAGAGCTTGATCAGCATTTTCCAGTAACTCTAGAATTTGTGAGCCGAGCCGTTGGGTTTCGATGTTCTCTAGAAGTGAACCGGATTCAATCCAACCCGTGCAAGGATCATATTCTAAGACCGTCGGAGGCAAGTCGTGGCCGTACCGCTGCTGACTTTCAATAATCCTATACTCTGATGTGCGTCTAAGAAGTAGAGTGCAATCCATAGAGCCATGAACAGCGACGCTACCAAGAACGCTGTCCAAAGAATCCGCACGCTCTGATTTTCCGGCGTGGTGGACTGCTAAGATGTGTACCCCAGTTTTTCGGGCCAAGTCTGAAACTGGTGTCAGAGCTTCAAGCACCTGAGTGTAGGAGTTTGTATCAAAGCACCTTGTGAACCGAAAAATTGTATCAATTATTACGAGGCTTGGCTCATGAGCTTCAATAGCTCGCTCTAGAATCCCGTATCTATCGCCATTAACTGAACCACAGTGGACCCAGATTTTATCCTCCGAGTCTGCTCCGAGCCGTTGGAATTCTTTTTTCAACATCGTTCGATGGTCCTCTAGACTGAAGAACAAGACTCCCCCTTGCTTGACCGTGCGACCTAGAAACTCATGACCTCGTGCCACTGCCTGGGCAAGACATCTGGTGAGTGTGGATTTTCCTGCCTTTGGCTTTCCCGCAAGTAAGCTGAATCCACCCCGGAGCAACAAGTCGTTGATGACCCACTCATTGTGTTCGGATGGTTCATTGAGTAGGTCGCCGACTCGGGTCAGAGTAAAAGACTGCAAGGCCGACTTATTTTGTTGCTTATGAATGTCTAACTCGTCGAAGTCTGACCAATCCAATTGGACCCCCAAGTTGTTTTGTTGGTAGCCCAACTGACGGACTGGTCAATTTGTTTCAATAAATGAGGTCAGTGTCATAACGTTCAATAACTCGAATGCCTTTGAAGGTGACATTGGGTCAATGGTTACTATGGAGCGTTTTACTGCATTTCTCCTGTTACTATTCAATCATTCAGAATAATCACAGGCCAAGAATCCGGATTGTCTTGGACGAGCGACTGGCCTATCGCTTTGAAAATACGCAACGCCAAGTAGTGCGGATGACATCAATGGCTTCAAATCATCATCGCTTACTATGGACCGTTTTGAATTCGTCACCTGACTTATAATTGAAAACGATACTCGTACTAACCTGAAGTAATGCAAATTTCGGGGTTCCCGCAACCATGAAACCTCTTACTTTAAACCGTTTTGCCGCAAATATCCTGTTACTATCGACCGTTTTAAATTCCGCTGTGGTCAAAAATGAAGTGGAAGATGACCTGTGCTGGTAGCCTTATAAGTCCTTGTTTCGATTGATCTCTGCAATCTCATTTCTGAGAGGATTGTTGACCACCACAAACTGATGCGCCCAAGTGACCATGGTTAAACAATGCGGTTACAAATTGCTACAGCCCTTAAGATAGTTCACGACTGTGCCATGAGAAATTCCAAGCTCTCTAGATATCGCTCGCAGGGTCATGCCCTTTGCTCGAAGCTTTAACACCTCATCCTTGCTGCCGGCCTGTGGTCGCCCCAACTTCTTTCCTTTAGCCCGAGCATTGTGAACCCCAGCAATCACTCGCTCCCTTAGGATCTCCCGCTCAAAACTTGAAAGAGCTGCAAGGACGGTCGCAACCACTCTCCCGATGGGTGTAGAGAGGTCAAAGCCTTCTTGGTGCGATACTAGAGAAACCTGAAGGTTCTGAAGCTCATCAAGGATAGTTAGTAGGTGTCTTGAATTGCGGCCAAGTCTATCCAGCCGCCAGACAATCACAAAATCAAACTTTCGCTGGCGAGCCATCCTCATCATCCGATCCAATGCCGGGCGACTATCCTTTGTGCCACTGACTCCATGATCTTGAAAGGTCTCAATCAACTGAAGGCCACGGGCTTCAACATAGCAACCGAGGTCATTAAGCTGGATGTCTAAGTTCTGTTGGACAGTGGAGCATCTAACATAAATTGCAGCCCGTTGGCCGATCACTCGACATCCTCGGGCGCATAAGGCTTCGCAATGATTTCACCATAAGGATCATCAACATCAAATTCGTAGTCGGGTTCCCCTGGGTGCGCTGGGTTGCCCTTGATCCAATAGCGGTTCATGAGGTCTTCATAATCAGTTCCACCGATTTCAACCGTTGAAGCCTTGTTTTTAAGGACACTTGAAACCCGCACCCAAAACCGCCATGATCTGCTGTTTTGTTCCGGCGTTTTATACTCTTCGGGTACATGGTTGTCATAAGCAAACTCTGGAGCTTGCGGCAGCCAGCCCCTCTTGCGCTTTTCAGAAATTACGCACCAATAATTATCTCCAGCCCTTGATTTGCGAGAGCGACACAGCATCAAAATAACGGTGCCTAGAGCTGGCCTGTATTCAGCTTTCTGCTTCTTTTCTTTGTAGATGCCCTTATAGAAATTCAAGATGCCCATGACCGCTGAGATCGTATCTTTGTCGGCCATACAGTCTTCGACGCAGACACAGGCAAGAGTGGTGAGTGCATAGTTGGTGTAGCCACTCTCAACCAATACGACAACGGCTTCTAAGATCGGGACCTCAACAAGTAAGCCTATCTTGTTGGTGACGGTGGTCTTGCCCTTAAGAGTAGCTATGACTTCTATGGAGTCACCATCACAACCTGGCCGCATAATGCCTTCCCATCCTGCCAGCTTTGCATGGTCAACAAATTCCTTAAACGGAATTCTGACAATCATTGGTGGGCCTGGATCTTCTGAACTCCAAACGTTCAAAACTGCGCCTTTGCCATCCTTCATTTCATCGTGTTGGCGGATGTTCCATGGCCGTATCGTCAACCAGACATGCTTAGTCTTCGCCTTAGTTAACTGCGCTTGAATTGCATCAGCCTTCATAGTCTTTGTGTCGAGCTTAAAAGGATTCAGAGACCCAAGTGATTTATCAAACTTCACACCATCGGTGAATTGGGGCTTGGTCTTCTGCAGAAGTGCTCTCGGAAAATAAAGCAGAGAAGCTTCGCCTTTTTCAAGATTCTCCAGAAAAAAGACTCTCGCATAGGATTTGCCATCGGTGAACTTGCTATCCCGATCATCAGTATACGCTAGCAATGGGTCCATTCCACCCGTGTAACAACCATAAGATGAATACGAGCCAGCTCTTTCTTCCCACATAGTGGCTCGCTTGCGTGCATATAGTAATCGAGGTGAACTGCGAAAAGCTTTAACAAGACCTTCAGGCAATTTCTTGGATTTCTTACTGTAGGCTAGAATTGGACCAATTAAATCAAGCTGATCTTCAGTGAGGCCGCTTGCAGTTTTCTGGGTGAGTTCTTTTGTTACCATCACTTCTAAAAGGGCAAGATCAAGTGAGGCATTGGTACCGGTAAAACCCTTCGCCACGATGTCACGATAAACCGAGCTGGCTTCGATTGCTTTGAGGTGTTGCTCTGGAGCTGGGTCTTCATCAGCAAATGCAAGGTTGGCGAGAAATAAAAACGCCAATATGATTTTACTCATCATCATCTCCCGTTTTTTTAAACTTTCGCTTATCTGGGATTGCTCGCTCAATTTTCACCTTAAGCCAGCCTTCGAATACGCCTTCAGTTGCAAGCTCCTCTAGCGTCGGTGCTCGCTTGTCGCTGCCATAAAGCAAAAACTCCATTGAGGTGCCGAAGTATTCAGCTATGGCAAGAATATGATCTAGCTTCTGGGGTTTTCCTCCAGCCATCAGACTCGACAAAGTTGATGGAGGCACCTTAGTTTGGCGACTGAGTTCACGGGCAGTAATTTTTCTCTCTTTCATCAGAGCTGCAAGCATCCGATGAAGTTTTAATTCTTTCGACATCTGTAATCCTTAGTGCATTTGCATACTTGCGAAATTCTATTCGGCTTCGATTCGAAAAATTTACGACTAGGTTCTTACGTCCGTACCCGATGATCTGAGGTAGGAACACATTCACGCTACTCATTGGCTGCGCCCCTGTGGTCCTGTTCCGACCTCCGAACAACTTGTTCGGTAGAGTTAGCGATCTGATTGAAATAGAAGGGGCATTTTTCCTGGCATATCAGACACCACTGCCTGTGATAGGCATCGGCCTTGGTGATTTCAATTTCAGGTTGGTGGCGTTCGCAGATGGAATTTTCACTGATATTGTCGAGAGGCTTCTGATTCTTCGGCTTATCCATCGTCTCCTAAGGGTTGGTAAGATTAGGATAAGAGATAGCAGCGACTGATCCAGTAGTATCGAAAGTTTCTATGGGTAAGTTGTTTCAAGTCTACCGTCTGCTAATCGAGATATACTGCTGTTGAAGTTGAAATCTAGATGGAAGAATAATTATCAAATTTCTCCACTTGCTAAAAAGTGCTGTACAAACTTGAGAGTAACCATCCCCAGTAGCCGTCGAAAAGGCGGCCTCTATAATCTGGAAAGCATCCGGTCGCTCAATTTTTAAGCAACTATGCCTTTTGCGAACTTTTTCTCAATTACCTTCCGAATATCGAACAATATGTAAAATTACGCTAAGCATATTTTACTTTTAACTGATTGTATTTGCTTGTCACCAGATTCATTCAGTGGCTCAATTCTAGGGTGAGGTGAATACAATGACTCCTACTAGCTGGCTATCAGTTGAGCAACTTGCGGAATACCTGAGCATATCCAAAGAGACAGTCTATCGCTGGCTCGAAAAAGGCACGGTACCAGCCCATAGGGTTGGCAAGCTATGGCGTTTCCAAACAAAAGAGATTGATGAGTGGGTTAAGTGTGGTGGCGCAGCTATGCACCCAATAAAAAATGCCAACGGTCAGTTAACAAAATAATTTTAAGGAATCTCAATGCAATTGAAGCTAATAGATACAGATAAAAAAATCGTCAAGTCAAAGAAATCTGGCATAGTTAACATTGCATCGGTCCCGCAGCGAAGCCCATTCCGCTATCCAGGTGGCAAGACATGGTTTGTACCAACACTTCGAAAGTGGCTTTCATCAAAATCAAAAAGACCAGAACTATTGATTGAACCTTTTGCGGGTGGGGGAATAGTTGGTCTTACTGCAGCTTTTGAAAACTTGGCGGAGCGAGTTCTATTAATTGAACTCGATCCCAACGTTGCTGCTGTTTGGGAGGTTTTAATTGATGGAGACTATGAAGGTTTAGCCAAGAAAATTTTAAACTTTAACCTGTCTTACGAAAGCGCAAAGTCCACTCTTGAAAGAGCGCCAAAATCGACTGACGATAAGGCTTTTCATACAATATTGCGTAACAGAGTCAGCCACGGTGGGATTATGGCACCTGGAGCAGGTCTTATAAAAAATGGCGAAAATGGAAAAGGCATTTCGTCTCGCTGGTATCCCCAAACCTTAGCTCGGCGGATTAGAGATATCGGCTCAATCAGATCGAAAATATCGTTTGTTCAAGGCGACGCACTAAAGGAAATTGAAGACTTCTGTGACGATAAGAATACTGCATTTTTCATAGACCCACCTTACACAGCAGCTGGAAAAAAGGCCGGGCGCAGACTCTACTCACATCATAGCCTTGATCACGATTTACTTTTCAAAATGATGAAATACTCAAAGGGCGATGTCCTTTTTACTTATGACAATTCAGAAGACCTAGTTGAATTAGCATCATCTCATAATTTCGAAACACAACTTATTCCCATGAAAAACACTCATCATGCAGAAATGACCGAACTGATAGTTGGAAAAGACCTAAAATGGCTAAAGTAAAAATTAAGAGTCTTCCTAAAAATCCATTGGCTGAAGTGTTTGGACATAAAACAGCGGATAAATCTGCATCTGCTCGAAAGCATAGAAGCAAAGAACTATGCCCATTTAACAATATTGTTCCTGAATGTACGAAAGATCGTAAAGATTCACCACTAGCTGTTTGTAGCATCTACGACAAAGAGGACATCGTTATAGTTTGTCCTGTCAGATTTCGAGAAGGTTGGAAAATTTCTAAAGATGCCGCAGAATTTTTCTATGGCACCTCTAAGAATTGTACAGCTCTTAGAGAAGTTCGACTAAAGGAAAAAAATGGAAAATCTGCTGGGAATATTGATCTCGTGATTGCTAAGCATGACTCGAAAGGTAAAGTCCTAGATTTTGGTGCTGTAGAGGTACAGTCGGTCTATGTTTCTGGCAATATCAGAAACCCATTTGAGTACTACATGGAGGACCCAGAAAAACGGTCAGATATGGATTGGTCCAAAGAAAAGCATTATCCAAGTCCTGACTTTCTTTCGTCGTCACGTAAACGACTAGCTCCGCAAATGATATACAAGGGGCAAATTCTAAGAGCTTGGAGCAAAAAACTTGCTGTTGTTGTTGATAGACCGTTTTTCAACACACTTCCAATTATTAACCAAACCAGCAAAGAAAAAGCCGACGTATGCTGGCTCATCTATGAACTAATTGAACATAATGGAAAGTATGAGTTAACCCTAAGCGAACGAGTGTACACCTCCTGGGAGGACGTATTTAGAAGTATCGCAAATCCTGACATTGGCGACATATCAGATTTTATTTCTGTGCTAGAGCAAAAACTTTCAACAATTGAGCAATTTAACAAGTCATCAAAAAACATCAATGTATACGAGTGGGCTGAACTGTGAAGAATATAAGTAATTTAAAAAACGAGAACAATAGGGCATCCAGTAGTCCCTCATTTAAGCAGATCAAAACAGTGAAGGATCTAGTGCAAGGTGAAAATTTTATTGGATGGGCGTACTACATCGACTACCAAAAAGCACATATTTTAACGAATGATCTTTGGAAGTTTCAAATAAACGGCATTCCTCATAATTGCTTTCTAATTGCTGCGTCCTTCGACCCAAGCTCAATCGATGAAGTCGATGAAATAGACCAAGAGGTTATCCTATTACGAGTCACCGGCACCACAAAATTGCCTCAGGATGACGATCTAGTGAGGGGACGTATTGATTATTACCAGCAGCAAAAAGATGCCTTCAAAGAAAAAGGATTGGATCCTATCACATTGAATCAAATGCAGTTTGGGGGTCTTGAGTGCCGAGTCCTGGGAACATTTTATGTTCGGGATGGGAATCTGTGGCTTGGAAGCGATGTTGAATCTTTTCCTTCTGCCTCAAGGCTGAGGGCCTTCAGGCCAAATGGCGAAATCCTTGAAACAATTGTGAACTATATCGACCCCATCAGAAAACAAAAATCAATTGATGATGCAAAAGAAATTGGACTTAGACACCCTCCAGCTCCATTTTATATTGGAACGGTAAGATATACTTCAACTACTCGGCTTCAAACAAAAGCGGGAGAGCAAGTCCGAGTTTCTATCCAACCATCTGACTTTCTTGCTCGGCGAACTGCTGTCTTGGGCATGACCAGAACAGGAAAGTCAAATATGATTAAACAACTTGTTAGTGTTGTGCTCAAAACTAGCAAAGATGGAAATCTTCCGATTGGTCAACTGGTTTTCGATTTAAACGGTGAGTATGCGAACGCAAACAAGCAAGATCATGGCTCCATTGCAGATGTATTCCCAACCCGCACAGTCCGTTATCGTATGATTGATACCGATGGATTTTTACCGCTTCAAAATAACTTTTACGAACAGTTAGCCGATGGCTTTGCTCTACTCAGTGAGCTTTTAACAGAAAAGAAAAACTCTGGAGGCGATGTCCAGCATTTCCTCGGTCTATCATTTGATCAACCGGAGAGTGGCGATTGGGGTGAGATTTCTAAATTCAGCATTAAGAAAGCCGCATATTGGGGATTGCTATGCAGATCTGGTTTCAAAACAAATTCTAAGCTCGTTACAAAGTTTAAGGTAGCAAAAGAAGTTAATGAGATAGTCTCCTCTTACCTAAATGATGGCGACGGTCTGGAGCCAGAAAATGGTATGACTCCAGAGGAATGTAGAAATTGGTTTTCAGCTCTAAGAGAAGCTTACAAAGATGAGCAAAAATCTGAAAAATCATCAAGATCAAAATCGAAAAATGATGACGAAGGCGAGGATGATCGAAAATCGAACAAGAAAAAAACAATCTCGAAATGGGTAGATAGTAAAGATGATGCCCGAGCGATGATGAACATGATGTGCCAGAAAAATGAAAAAGATTCTTTTATCTTAGGTTTTCAGTTGCTCACGGATATTGCTAAGTTCCATACGCCCAACAGAAGTAGCGAGGTTGGAGTTGAGATCTACGGGCACCTAGCCCAAGGGAAAGTTGTGATATTAGACCTATCAGTTGGGAGGCCAAGCCTTCGAGAGCGCATAACTAAAAAAATTGCGGAAAAAGTCTTCAACTTATCTATGGATAAATTTGTTTCCGGAACAACTCCCCCAAATGTTGTTTTGTACATCGAGGAAGCTCACAACCTCATTGGTAAGGACTCCGACCTCGATGACACTTGGCCAAGAATTGCGAAGGAGGGTGCCAAGTATAAAATCAGCCTAGTTTATGCTACACAAGAGGTTTCTGCAATGCACCCAAATATTCTGGCGAACACTGAAAATTGGTTTATCACTCACTTAAACAACATAAGAGAAGTAAACGAACTTTCAAAATTTTATGATTTTGGTGATTTTTCTGACTCACTAATAAGAGCACAGGACGTTGGATTTGCTCGGGTAAAAACATTGTCAGGCCCCTATGTTGTACCTGTGCAGATTGATAAGTTTGACCCTGCCGTCCTGAAGGAAAAGTAAATGCCTTACAAGGGGGAACAAGCTAATAAGGCTTCATACTTTGACATCATCAAAAACCCTGACGTTTCATCATTTTTAGAGTCATGTAGGTTTCTTCGAAATCCATCAGATCAAGAAATTAAAGAAATCACCAATCAGTTTCAGCCCATGAAAATTGAGCCCTTGGGAGATGAGCCCCTGTATTTAATTGCGACAGACGGAAGTTTTTACGAGGCCTCAGTTAGCGACAGATTTCCCAGCACAAAAATTGCGTATGTGAAATTTGGAACTATCTTAATCAAGCTAAGTGAGTACCGAAATCTAAAACACGAAAATACTCACCTACTTGACCCCTTCAAGGTAGCAGCTCTTGAGGACAACAATCGCTCAGTTACATTAACATTGCCTAGTTCAAATATCACACTCGAGGGGAAGAAGAGTGTAACAGAGAGCTTTAGATATGCACTTGACCGATGGTTCAAGGATTTGCGCACAACTATTGATGACAGTGACCCAGAATCTTCATTGATTTATACTCTTGCTGAACTTGAATCAAGACGACATCCTTCAACGCACAAACGAGGCTTTATTAATGTTCACAAGTGCCCCACTTGCAAAAGTCCCGATCACCTGAATTTAGATGTCCCGCTCATAGAGCCTGGGTATTGCCCTAACTGTAACTCTGAAATTTATTCAACCGATTGCCTGAGGTTATGGGAAGAAATTTCAGAATATCAGTCAAACGGAACAGTTCTCGGCCGGCTAATGATGCTTATTGAACACCTACTTCCAGTCCATTACACACGTTATTTGTTAAAAAACAATCCAGACATACTTGGATCAACTGTATTTTTTGTTGATGGACCTCTGGCACTTTTCGGAACTGCTGCCTGGCTACATAGACCGATTATGGAATTTAATTACCAAGTAGGAAAAGATCTTAGATCAAAAGGCTTATCAGGGCCTGTGACAATTAGTCTTCAAAAAACTGGACAGATTGCAGATTTCTCAAGGTTACTAGAACATGATCTGGGAAGATCACACCTTCTACTTCTATCAGATGACTATCGCTATAGTTATGTTCTTAATGGACGTGAACCAGCTGATGTGTGTTTTGGAGATGAAACTTACTATGGACAGGACTTTATTTTCAAAAGTGAAACAGGCAGGTGCTTTGTATTTGCCCTACCATA
This sequence comes from Bdellovibrionales bacterium CG10_big_fil_rev_8_21_14_0_10_45_34, assembly GCA_002778785.1. Classification (GTDB taxonomy): domain Bacteria; phylum Bdellovibrionota; class Bdellovibrionia; order Bdellovibrionales; family 1-14-0-10-45-34; genus 1-14-0-10-45-34. The sequence goes on from PEZS01000001.1 coordinate 412,621, forward strand.
TGAGACTGCTACGAAACGCCCAGTGGAAAAATTTATCTCAATGAAGGAACAAGTCAAAAATTATCCGACATTGGAGAAGGCACTTTCAATTACTCAGACTTTTGAGTCAGATTTGTATGATAACGCAGTTATCCCAATTGCACTTGCGCACAAATATACATCAATAAGCCTTTCTCCAGGTGGAAGAATTTTAGATTTGTTAAGTAAGTCTCTCGTGAAGCCGTAATTAAAATTATGGGCCTCATCGGAACTTAGTATCGAGAAAGTAGCTGCTTTGATAAAGTTGGAGGAATGTTTTATGCCCGTTTGGAATGCAATAGATTTTCAGCAAGCACAGGCTTCACAAGCTACTGCCGCAAATGATCCAGCAAGGGTTGTGAGATTAGTCGCAGGACCAGGCACAGGGAAATCTTTCTCAATTGAACAAAAGGTAGCTAACCTTCTGCAAAGCGGTGTTACTGCCTCATCAATTTATGCAGTTTCATACACAAGGGCTGCGGCCACCGATCTAAAATTAAGAATTGAACAATTTTGTAATACTAGCGGTCTATCCATTACTGGTGGTATCAGAGCTTCAACTGTACATTCTCTTGCTTTGCGGATTCTGAGGTCCGCCGGGATCCTAGGTGCTCAGTACCCAGTTGATCCGATGGTGCTGGATAACTGGGAAGTTGAAAATATATTCGACTTAGAGTTTAATCATATTACACGCTTTGGTAAACCAAGATGCGCAGAAATCAGAAGTTATTGGGAGGCTTTCTGGAGTACAGGCAACCAATCGCACCCAAGTTACAAGCCACCAGCTAGTCCGATTACACAACAGGAACAAACTCAATTTACTGGATTCAAAAATAGGCGATCTAATTTATATTCATGTGTTCTGCCCGGGGAAATCGTACAGCAAGTTGTACAAAGAGCGATAGCAGGAACTCTAAATGTTCAGCAAGTTCTAAATATTTCCCATTTGATCGTGGATGAGTTCCAGGATCTTAATCCAATGGATCTAGAGTTGATGCAGATTCTTATTTCAGCTGGGGTTCAGCTGTTTGCGTCAGGAGACGATGATCAAAGTATTTATTCATTTCGATATGGCTCTCCCGAGGGGATTAGAAATTTACCTTTGCAAAATCAAGGCGTTGGTCAACATATGCTCGGGCATTGCTTTAGATGTACACCAAGCGTGCTAAACCCTGCTGTTCAGCTAATGGCCACTTACTCGGACCCTCAGCGAATTCCTAAAACATATATTTCGATGTATTCAAACTCTGCTCCATCAGTGCTGGGAAGTTTTCATCGATGGATGTTCAGTACTCACAGGGGCGAAGCTCGTGCGATCGCTGATTCTTGTCAAAACCTAATTAATAGTGGACTGAACCCGAAAGATATTCTGATCCTTATTTCAAACAAACGTATCCAGCTCGGTGTTATTGAGGATGAACTAAGGCAACGCAATCTTAACTTCGATTCGCCAAATAACCCGGGGATTCAAGATACAGACGAGGGGCGATTGATAGTTGCATTGATGCGGCTTATTTGTAACAACGATGATTATATTTCTCTGAGAACAATATGGGGATTGCGGTCTGGTATTGGCCCAACTCAGACGGAGACATTGGCTACATGGATTACAAATAATCAGCAAAACTTTAAGACCATCTTTTTCCAGAATCTTCCGTTAACTAATTTGCAGCAGAGAACTGCATCTTCGGTGCAAGTATTGAGAGGTTTAGTCAACACAATCACTGGATGGGCAAAGACTGATACTCTTGGGTGTAGAAATGCAGATATAATCGCAATCTTGAACACCATTTCGGGCCAAGCTGCTGTCGCTTTGTGGACCTCTGCAGTACAAGGAATAGATTCAAATGCTTTACTTTCAGAAGTTCGAGACTTCCTTTGGACTGAGAGCGACGAACAGAAGTCGCAAGTTCTTGCTGCAATTTCTGATAGACTCGAATTAGAGCACACACCGAATACTCTGCCAGACAGAATACGGATTATGACCATGCATGGTTCTAAGGGTCTATCAGCAAAAGTTGTATTTATTCCTGGTTTGGAGGAGCAAATTCTTCCAGGCCCTAATCGTATAGTATCGCCAGGGCTAACTCAGGAGGCCGCACGACTACTATATGTTGCGATAACTCGAGCAAAAGCGAGTTGCATAGTTTCTCTTGCGCAATCTCGATTTGTGAACGGTAAAAGAAAGACACACGCTGCTTCGCAGTTTACTAATGCTCTCGGGGGTAGCTTTTCGACTAGGTCAACAGCCTTAACTTCTCAAGAGGTAAACCAAATTATGTCGGATATAAGTAGGTTATAGGATTCAGTTCGCATGAGCTACTTTTGACGAAGCTAACACCCGCTTCACCATCTCGGGATGCCACTTTTTCCCACGGCACTTAGTTGATATACCCATCTGATCAAGCACCTTGGCAATCTGCCGAAGAGACAGTCCCTGTGCCTTCATTTCCTGAATGGCTGTGATGACTCGTTGTTCAGCCTTAAACTCGGTGCTCCTCCCTTTGACCACTTTCTGACCATATCTGGGCTGTGATGGGTTTCCATGATGTCGAGACTTCTCTCGGATCGGGATCTGATACCTCTCAAGGCCCCGCCGCACGGCTTCCTTGGAGGAACCGATCAGCCTCGAAATTTGCGCTATTGAGAGGTTTTCTAGGGTGTATTTTTGGTGGAGGAATAGCGGGTCGTTGTAGGCTGGAATGTACGAAAACTCAGTGTTGACAACAAGTTGGAGTGGAGGAACTATTAACTCTGCTGTGCGGGAATGGTTCCCGCCATTTTGGGTATAAACCGGGCACATCCTTTGGCTCTTCTCACTTAACTGTAGATAGTTTCAAAAAGTTCAAAATCCACAAGCATTTAGCACTCTCAGTCGATAGTTTTTGAATGAGCGATAACCGTAAGCCCTTCTCTGGAGCAGTATATTGGTATGCTGACTATACTGCTCCCCGATAACTCGTTGACAGTATCATCCGGAGACTCAGCCGGCAATATTGTGAACCCCAGACCCATAAAAACATGGTATAAATGGA
>PEZS01000001.1:415687-467142 GCA_002778785.1 Bdellovibrionales bacterium CG10_big_fil_rev_8_21_14_0_10_45_34
ACAGGAAAAGTACCTGTCACGACGTTGTGTAAGCTGAACAATGTGACGCCGTCACTTTATTATGAGTGGCGAGAGAAGTTTTTAGCCTCAGGCAAAGAAGGCATGATGGCTAATGGCGGTAAGACTCAAAGAGAGTCTGATCTTGAAAAGAAGATCAGAATTTTAGAGAGATGCATCGGTGGGCTCACTTTAGAAAAAGAGCTCTTAAAAAAAATCGGCGACGAATAAACTAACGACCCGAAAAATTATTGAAAAATTTAAAGATAAGTATGACGTGGGAACCCTGAGCTGCGCTTTGGGCCTCTCACGTCAAAGGGTTTATTTTATTCTGAAAAACGAGATTAATCTAAAGCGGAGAAAAAGAAAAATGGAACAAGACGAAGTTGTGTTAGCAAAGATAGAAGAGATCGCAAGAGAACTGCCGGTCTACGGGTACCGTAGGGTAGCTGCGGTTTTAAGAGCTAAATTGGGTATGGAAATTAATCGAAAGAGAGTTTATCGACTGATGAAAGAGCGTGGACTTTTAATGCCGCCATCGCACTCGAATAAGAAACTATTTAAGGGAGTACCGTTTGCAAATAACGTTAGAGCGGAGGGTTCAAACGAACTTTGGGGCATCGATATGACTTACATATGGTGTGGTCAAGATGCCTGGTGCTACCTTCACGCGGTGATCGATCACTATGATAAAACGTTACTAGGGTACAGCTTTAGTCAGAGTTGCTCCGCACTTGGCGGAGTAGTCGCGCTGGCAGAAGCCGCAGGTCAAAGACCTGTAGAAACTTTAGAACTGCGCTCAGATAACGGCTGCCACTATGGTGCGAAAATTTTTAAAGAAGAAATCAAGCGCCTTGGCATCAACCATACACGAACGATGGTGAATACCCCTAAGGGCAATGCCGTGGTGGAAAGATTTTTTAGATCCCTAAAAGAAGAGTGCGTTTGGCAGCATCGGTTCAAAAACTTTGCTGAAGCCAAAGCAGCCGTTGATCTTTGGATCTCAACTTACAACAGCGACCGACCCCATCAAACCCTGAACTATCTAACCCCAGCCCAGTTCTACCAAAAAGGAGGTACAACTATCCAGAAATTAGCTTAATTTTTGTGTTGAAAACCGGGGAGCACTACACTGACACCCGGAGTACCAATGTTATGATCATAATCTTGCACTCCAAAATTTGTCACATAGGCCACGGTGCCATCGCTGTTAAGTGTAACTTCATGAGGATTTAGTTCTACTTTGACGGTTCCAAGGAGCCTGCCGGTCTTAGTTTCGTAGGAGCTTACAGTGCCATTCTCTTGTTCAACAACAATTAACTTTTTCGATCCAAATGCGACTTGGCCGCAGGTGAGGCCCGATAATAAAAGTGTTTTTAAAACGTTCTTCATTAAATCCCCCATCTGTTAAGCGAAAATGAGGATGACACAGAACCTTTGAAAACCAAAATTAAAGATTCTAAAGATTATCTTTAGCTTTACTAAACAATTTAATCATGCCGACTAAGAGATTCAGCAGTGAATCCAAAATCAGAAAAGAAAACGGAGTGCTCCTGCGGGTCGAACCATCCTTAGATCTCTAAAGAATCCGAGGTTTTCAGCCCCGACCTTGGTGCCGTGAACACGTTGGAGGTGAAAGCTCAATTCCCTTCTAGTTATTCAGTAACTCTACAATTTTTAGGACAAGCCAAACAATTGAAAGAGCAACTTTAGTCACACTCAGAAATTGCCGAATACGAATACAATTGGTTTGTTTTCGCATTTCGGACCTCCTCTCGTAAATCGGACAGGAGATCCTTCGCAGTTAAGACCCGCTAGGAGCGGGTTTTATCTGTGCAGTTTTTGTACCTTTAAAATTTAAAATTTTAATAGCGCTGAGAGTCTCTTGAACTTCGAGAAGATTGAAACTTATCAGTTCTCCTGCGCGGAGAACTTTTTGACTCCTCAGATCTTCTTGCAGGTGAAAAATCGCGTGAGCTACTTGTGCGGGGGGTGCGAGGAGAGTCTTCATACGATCGCTTTGTATCGCGAGATCGCGGCTCACTGGATCTTCTTGGTGCAAAGGAGTCACGCGAGCCGCTGGTGCGCGGGGCGCGAGGAGAGTCTTCATATGATCGCTTTGCATCGCGAGTTCGCGGCTCACTGGATCTTCTTGGTGCAAAGGAGTCACGCGAGCTACTTGTGCGCGGGGTGCGGGGAGAGTCTTCATATGATCGCTTTGTATCGCGAGTTCGCGGCTCACTAGATCTTCTTGGTGCAAAGGAGTCACGCGAGCTACTTGTGCGCGGGGCGCGAGGCGAATCTTCAAAACTTCTCTCTGTGAAAGAATCGCGCGAATCTCTTCGCGAAAAACTTTGTGAGTCTTCAGATCTTCGAGGCGATGAAGATCTGCTAAAGTCAGACCCACGCGACGGGCGGGGAGAGTCCTCTGATCTTCGAGATGAAGAGAAGTCTCTTGAATCACGCGATGATCGCCTAGAGTCTCTGGATCCGTAAGAAAAATCTGAACCTCTTCTTGATCCGCCCCTAAATGATCTGCCTTTGCTAGGTTTACTGGAATCGCCTTTAGCTCCGTTAGCAGTGGCAATTAAACCGTTCGGGATGTCATATTTTTTAACCAACCGATTCCAGTCATGGTGTTCATCAGGTGTTACCAGGCTAATTGCCTCACCCTCGGCACCATTACGGGCCGTGCGGCCAACTCGGTGAACGTAATCTTCATCTTGCATCGGCAGATCAAAATTTATGACGTGCTCGACATGAGGAACGTCTATACCTCTAGCAGCCACATCTGTTGCGCACAGAATTCGTGTGTGTCCACTTTTAAAGCTCGATATTGCTTTGTTTCTTTGCCCTTGACTACGACCACCATGAATCAAATCAACATTGAAACCATACTCTGAAAGGTACTTTTTTAAGCGGTCGGTTTTGTGTTTTGTTTTTAAGAAGACAATCACTGAGCCAGTTCTTGCATTTAGTTCGTTCAATATACATTGGTCTTTGTCTTTGAGCGCAACCAAAACAGCGGACTGTTTTATGCTCGACACTGGCTTTGCCGTATCTAGCATAAGTGAAACAGGGTTAACTAAATACCTTTTAGCAAGCTCTTGAACCTTACGATCCATTGTTGCTGTAAAAAAGGAAGTCTGTCTCTCTTGAGGCAAGAAGTCTAAAATCTCTCGAAGCTGAGGAGCAAACCCCATATCAATCATGCGATCACCCTCGTCGATCACGAGCTTATTCACCCGATGAATTTGAACGGTGTTTCGCTTAAGGTGATCGATAAGTCTTCCAGGAGTGGCCACTATGACTCGGGGTCTTCGCTGAAGTGCTTTAAACTGCTTTCGAATGTCTTGACCGCCTAACAACAATGCAGAATTGAACTGTCGATCGTCAGAGACAAGCGTTCTTAGGAAATCATAAATCTGTTGAGCGAGTTCGCGTGTTGGCGCCAGTACCATGCCCTGCGACTTCGGATCTTCGAGTAAAGTCTTCAACATTGGAATCAAATAAGCACCTGTTTTGCCAGAGCCTGTTTGGGCGCAAGCAATAAGGTCTCGTCCTTCTAGCAGCACAGGAATTGCCTGGCTCTGAACTGCAGTAGGCACTTCAAACTTGATGGCATTAAGAGAATTGATTAATAGTTCAGGGAGACTGATTTCAGCGAATCGTTGCATTTAGATAGTTCCTTTTTTAGTGGGGTCTACTTTTGGACCCGTTCCAATAGAGAACATTGCTAAACACAGATTCCCTGAGAGGATGACATGGATTACAGTCACTTGCGCAATATGTCAATGGGTTTCTTCTTGAAGTACGAAGGTCTTTTTATCCGCAGGAACCGTTTCGAACACAGTAGGTGCCGACGATATCTGGGACTAGTCGCTTTGCCGCCGTGTTAACCATACTTGTTTTTTAGAGGTCTATCTTAGCCACGATCTGGCAAGTTGAAACGAAACAATGCGGCCAAGGCTCGTGTTTATCGGTGCTCCAAACCAGGTTTGATCGGTGTAGGTGAGAGTGCCTGACCACTCTTCATCTGCCATGAAAGATGCGGTGATAGAAGCATTGGCAAATCTCTCATGAGATCCAGGATTAATTGTGTCGCGTTCAAGCTGAACTGGATCTTCATAAAACCAGGTGAGGCTAGTGCCTAATCGCAGGTCTTTTACGCTGTAACCAAAGCCGCCGCCCCAATTGGCTCCGTATCCGGGCTTGAGTGTCCCTTGAAAAGAATCATTCTGAATATTTTTATCAAAACTTCTATGTAGGTCGATCAAGACAAAGGCGTCCCAGGCACCCAATGTTTTTGTAAGTAGTGAGCCGATGCCGATTGCCCAAAAGCCGTTCCCCCGGCTGTCTACACCGCCAATATCGCTTTCAAAACGTGACTTACCGGTAGGCAAAGTAACTTGAAGATAAGCGAGGCCTTTTGGTCGGTAAGGGTTGTAGTCCCAGTCAACAAGGTACTCATAACCAACATTGAGTGCCGTGTCGCCGACGCCCGAATATGTTTCTCCGAGGTAACTTCGACTAATTACGGGGACGGATACTCCCGCTTGCCATCGATCTGCGAAGATGTGGGCACCGCTAAGCTGAAGGGTATTTATCTGTTGGTGATCATCTTGAGTTCGCCACACACCACGTGAGTCAACGTTGTCGATCGCTATATTTGTCTGTGACATAGTCGATGAAAATCTCGCCTTTTCATCGCCAGCAATGAGATTGGGGGCGGCAAAAGCGCTACCACAACAAGCGGCGCCGTAAACTTCGTGACTTAGCAAAAACCAACTAAAGATTATAATCAACAATAGCTTCATGCATGCCACCACTATCTTGATACTGAAAATGAATCTGCCAAAAACCTCTCATAATAAACATGACATTACTCGCCTCATAGGTTCCAACATCAAGTTTTTGCAAGCGCACTTTTGCTGATCCATGGTTCATATCGGGCATCCATAGGTAAACTTTTGCCTCACCAGGAAGATCTTCTAGTACTTTTGATTTATCGTACGAGTTTGGTCGTGATGTCTTAAAGATAAGGGCAAGTCTTTCTCCGGGCCGAGTGGGCTCTGTTTTCCACTGGATATCCAAGCAATAGACAGAGTTTGAAAAAACTAACATGCACTCTGAAGAATCGGGTTTCGTCTGACCGCCCGAGGAAGGGTCGGTTTGCCGAGTTTCATAAATTGGCCGCGCACAGCCTAATGCAACGCTACAAATGAATAGAAGTTGCGCGAGAGCGAAGACTTTTTTTTGGGAATCATACGGACGAACTTGATGAAGGCATTCTTTTATATTCATGAATTAACAAACCTCTTTGTCCAGAAACCTATTTGTTTAGACATCCTTAAAATCTGTCTTGGTTGCGAAGACTCCAGCTAGGAGCGACCAAGATCCACTATTTAGACTACCACTTGCTGCTTGTTCCTTTTATCACGCAGCCGTTTACTGGTGCGTTCTTTTTATCATGCAGCCCAAGGTACGCCCCCGTGGGGTTCGCACTTTTTGTCCGCTCTTTAGATCAGAAATAGCATCGCGTAAGAAGTGTTTTGTTGAAGTCTGAAAATTATTACTGTTTGAAACGCCGCCCTGATAAACAATTTTTCCAGCCGAATTGAGCAAGTAGGCATGAGGGGTCTTGAGCGCTGAAAACTGATTGGCTATTGCAGCAGTATCGTCTTGAATGACAGGAATATTCAGGTTGAGCGAATTAAAGTAAGATTTTGATTCCTCTAGAGTTTCGTCTGAGTTTGAGTGGACAGCAACGAAGTCAAAACTCGGATTTTCAGACCTGAGTGCTTTGAGCTCAACCATGTGACTGTGAGAGCAAGGGCATTTTGCTGACAGAAAAACAACGACTGTTGGGTTGTTTTTTTTCGAGAAATTCAGCTCAAGATCTCCGTCTTCGAGCAGAAGTTTTCCCTTTATAGGGTGAATGAGTGGAGGCGTGGAGGCCACTGATGGAATCGTCATCAGGACTAGCCAAACGCAGGCCGTGGTAAATTGGAGCAGAGTTTTGAGACAAAGCCACGGAGCGCAGGTGGGATGTAGTAATGGGCGACTCATAGGATTTACGGAACTGGTCACGGGCGAATTTTCTCCGAGGGAGGAACCTAACATGAAAGCGATTTATTGAGAAGTCCATCAACACTACCTGCAAAAGCTTTTCATTGCCGACCCGCCAACAATAGAAATCGGCAATCCGATTTTCTTTTCGGTGATGGGATTCTGTGTTATGAGGCTGAAACAGCTCTTTTTGGCCGTGAAAAGAGGTGGGCATGGAACAAGCGATACTCGGGTAAATGTCAGGCGAGACGCGCAAGGAAGGCCGCTGGTAGGTCAGTACTTGGTCTCAGAAATTGACTTTGTCATGCCGGGCACTTGGGAGATGCGTATTAGATTGGTAGATCCGGCAGGTGGCCATAGTGAAATGAAGTCGTTTCCTGTCAAGGTAAGAGGCGAAAATACTGGCAGCGTTACCCATCACACCCATTAGTGCACAACTAAATGGGTTAATAATGAGATAGAGGCGCTGATATATCTGAGCAAGGCACGAGGGTTTTTGGGAGACGTAGAATCTTCACACTCTCTCTTACTGAAAGGTCCCGGCATTGAAATCTTTGGCGCCAAGTGTTAAACTCCGGCCAACCGGAGAAAGTTTTATGTCATTTGCCTTAAGAGTAGTCTCAGTTGGTTTGACGGCTTCTGTTCTATCGAGTGCAGGTTTTTCTCAAGAAGTTTTGCCCTGGAACTGGGTCGGTCGGGCTCCTATTTCTTCTGCAGGAAGCATCTTTGAGTGTAGGGAAGACGTACTTGAGAAAGCGACGAATGGTTCCGACCAGATTGTTGATTCAAGGATTTTTGAGATCTCTAAAAACCAACCGGTTATTGCCTACACACCAATTAGCAGGACTCAGTTGGAGTATTCGATCGTGAAGAATGATTCCAATAACTTTCCTCCGGGGTACCAGGGAATTCCTCGGTATTACGGCGAGGATTTCGACATTCTCAGGGTCGTCAGAAAATCGCAAAACAGCCAAAGTGAGCAGTTAGCAGAGGGCGCCCCCGTGAATTCAATAGAAATTAGCGCTAACTTAGAAAACTCTCTCAGCCATATGTCCTACAGAATCGTGGACCGATCAGTCACAGATAAGAGCCGAAGCCAAGTACTGGAGATTCGCTGTAACTTTGTTGGGAATTCCCTGGGAACTATCCGTTACAAAGATACATTTGAAGCGCCAGCTAGCGTGAGAGATATCGAGTCGGCACTACAAGCTGGTCGAAAGCTCTGTTACGGTGGGCATTACTTAGCGGCGCTTGATAACTTTAATCTGTCACAAAGTATACGCTCAGTAGAGTTTATCGAGATGGTGACTGAATTCGATATTGCAAATGGGAGTAACGGGCAGCAAGTACTTGCCGCTATAGAACCATATAAAATTATTTTCGTAGGAGTAAAAAGTCAAAGCAGCGAAGGCGGTACACGCTTTGTATCTGTTACTCCTTGTGGCGTTACTAAAACGATCATCGAAGTCCGCTAGAAGACAAAAACATATGAGCTATCTGTGCGGCGAGTTTGCTCGTGCGCGCATCTTGGTCTAGTGGCGGGGAAACTTCGTATATGCCCATTGAACTAAAGCTCGATCGCGTCATTGCTATTTTCAGCGCAGGCAGCACGCTTTGCGGGCTCAGACCACACGGAAAACTCTGGCTGCATCCGGGAGCATAGGCCGAGCTAAAGCCGTCAATGTCTACACTTAAAAAGACGGGGCGTTTTTGAGTTAACAAACCAGAGAAAAACTGAGTGATGGCAACCTTTGCCGGCTGGTCACCCAAAAGTATTTCATCCAAAGACAAAATCCGGATGCCGTGATCTTGAGCCCACCTAAGATGAGCGCGGCTATTGCACTGCGATTGAATGCCGACGACCGCCATGTCGCTAAAATCGCCAAACTCTTCGATGATTCTACGAAACGGCGTACCGCTATTGTAATTGTGGCTGCTTTTATCAACTTCAGAATAGGTGCGAACATCGAGATGGGCGTCTATGTTGATGATCAGCGGCTTTTGAGTTTTCAAATTCTTACAAGCGTCTAAAAATCCGGCAACATCAGAGTAGGCGTAGTCGTGACCCCCTCCGAATGTAAGGCATGAAGTATTTTGGGTAACAAGCGAAGAAATGATTTCGCGGGCCACGGCGTGGCGTTCTTTCTGGCTCGTCTCATGCATAGGTAAATCGCCTAAATCCACTATCTCTGGATTCTCGTTTTGAAAAACATTCGCCGTCATTTTGTAGAGAGCGCGCCGTATTTCTGTGGGCCCCAAAGAAGCACCTGTTCGGCCTTTATTAAGCTGAACGCCATAGTCGTCTGGGTAACCCATAATTGCGACTGCATTGGCACTTATCGCAAGCGAGAGTTCAGTCTTTTTGACCCAACAGGAGACTCGCGGGTCTTCTTCGCTGCTCGGGTAAAGCAATTCTTCATCAATCGGCGTAAGGTAGTTAAGGTGTTCTTTTCGAAGCATAATGTTAACTCTTCAAGTGTGGTTTAAAGCTTTGGTAATTTTTCTCTAACCCCTTTTTTGCAAGCACACTGAAGCGGTCGGCATTTTGATATTCTTTGCACCAAAGGTGACAAATTTGAGATCCCCACTTGAGGTCATCAACATGGATTTTTTCAGGTGCCGGCTTACGAGTTATATCATGTTCATTGTGATAATTTATAAGAGGTAGCGAAAGCCCAATCACTTTATAACCAAAAAGTGAAAAGGCAGTGGCCTCGCAACTTCCGCCATCCATGTGTCGTCTCTGATAGCAAAACTTCTTTTTCTTTTTCTTGTGTTCTTCGGCTAATTGCCAAAAACCAAAGCACAATTCAGGATCAAAAATTGTGTTTCTGTCGGCAATCCGAATAACTGGGCCTTTGCCCACTTCGGCTCCCGGTAAAAACCTTGATGCTTCTAAAGAAACAATTTTGCAGTGTTTAGGCAATCGATTGCTTTTCAAAAATGCCCAGCATCCAACAAACCCAACTTCTTCAGCTCTGGTAAACAGGGATACAACATTTTTATACTTTCTTAGGGCCACATCTAAAGCCAGCACGCAACCTGCCAGATCATCGGCGGCCTTCGTAATTATGAGGTCATCTTTTAACGCATAACCCGGAAAGTCAAAATGACCAAAGTCACCGGGACGAATAGCAGCGAGCTGAGTCTTCGAATTCGGAACAAGCTCAATGTTGATTCCCTCACGGGAGTATTTCGTAAAGGCAAAGCGGGCAATCTTTGCTTTCACGGGTTTTCGACTTGAAGCGGAGGAATGAATAACGACCGGTGCGAGAGACATTTTTTTAAAAGGAGCACCGCCAAGCCACTTAGCGTGAACGACGGAGTTTGTAACCTTGGTCACATGAAACCCCGGATGATCAGTGTGGGCCGCGAAAAGTAGCTGCGCTTTGGAAAGGTCACGGAGACGTCGAACACCTGCTACCAAGTTTCCGGTTTCATCGTAGCAATAGGGAATGTGATTTTGTGCGAGAACGGCTTCGATTGCCGAAAGAACAAAGTGTTCGCGGAACGGAGCCGTCGGTTCGCTTAAAATCTTCTTTGCAAGTGCCGTCAGTGTCATAGTATCTTGGATACTGCCATTTTAGAATCCTTGCAAGCTGAGCCAGGGATGAAAAATGATAGGAGAAGTGACGTGAGTCATATCGAAGTGAGCTCGCTGATACCAGCTAAGCAAGAGAAGGTTTTTGAAGTCATTTCAGATTACTCGCTGTTGCCGAGTTTTCTTGATGATCGAATCCAGTTGAAGGCCAAACAAAAGCCTTTACTTGCTCGTGAGGGAGCTGAATACGAGTTCGAAGCTCAGTTTGCCGGATTGAGTCTGCCATGGTGTGTGCGACTTGATGAATTTGTACCTCCTCATAAAATAGTTGAAAGAATGACCCTAGGGTTTCTGAAATCTTGGGAGAATACATACCAAGTCATTGCTCACGATGAAGAATCAGCGCGACTTGTGAACATCGTCAATTACGAAACCAGTTTTGGACTTATTGGGCAGCTGGCGGATGATTTTGGAGTAAGGACTTTACTCGAAAAATCAATTGGCAGAGCCCATGAAAAGGTTAAGCAGTATTTTGAGACTTGATGACCTCTCTGAGCGCATTGAGATGGTCTAAAGGATACTTTCCCATCGCATCAACGTAGAAGATCTTTGCAGCTTCTTGGATTGATTTGCCCTCAAAAGCGACAAGTCTATCAAGACCGTTAGCGATGCCGACGATAACCGCTTCGTCTCTAATTTCGCTTTCTTTAAGCCCCTTAGGGTAGCCTGAGCCATTTGTTTTCTCTTCGTGTTGCATGATAATTTGAACAACAACGGAATCGAAGTGCTTAAGGCCTTGCACGTGCTCCGCGCCTAGACGGGGATGGCTTTTGTAAAGAGTCATTTCAGTGGGGCCAAAATCCGCTAGTGGTTTGTTGATATCTAGCTTTTGAATGGTGTGCCCAAAGTCGTGAAGAAAAGCTCCAAGAGCTAACATTTGAAGAAACTTAGGGTCCTGAAGCCCCAGTTTTGCAGCAACCCCTAGCGCTAGTGTTGCAACGGTTACGCCATGATGGGCGATGTTGCCATCTAAGTTGGCAATGCGTGTGATAGGGGCCATCGCATTGGGTTCTTCTTGCAAAAATTTAACAAACTTCTCGGCACCTTCTTTGGCGATATTATAAAACATTTCATTTTCGGGACTTTCAAGGACGTCTTCTGTTGCGCCTTGATTGGCTCCTTGAATGATATCTGCTCGTAAATCCAGGGATTTTGGAGAGCTTGGATCATAAGCAGAAGTCAAAAGTGTTTGAACGTACTCTCTGTAATTGGGCTCGTCTTCTTCGACAATGTAAAGCTTTTTGAGCTTCTTGGCTTTAAGGCGAACAAGTCGCTCGCCTTCAAAATTATCGCCCTTACGAATGTAGAGAACCTGCTTTCCCCGTAGCGGTAGATAAACATCGAAGTTTATGCGATCATCTCCGCGTAGAGTACTCATTCGTACTGGTAGAAATTTTTGTTGGAGTTCGGGCATTGTTTATCTAGAGTAAATGGAATGAATGAGCTAGTCACTGAGTTTATAGCTGAGTCTGAAACCGCTTTAGATGAGTGCCTCAAAATTCTCGAAGAAATTGAAGGGAATTTTGAGCAAGTTAAGCGGTTAGAAGACGTCGGACAAATTATAGATCGTGTGATGGGTGGGGCAAAGAATATGGCGCTTCTCGAGGAAAGCCACGGCCTTTTGTCGTGGATAGGAGATGCTGCAGAACTTTGTAAGATAGTTGCTTATAGGGGATCGCAAATACGCAGTCACGCGGATCTTTTTAATCTCGTTTCTGCCTTTCTTATAGATACAGTAGAAGTCTTGCAGGAACAGTTGCGACTTTTGCCTTCATTTCAGAAGGAAGCTACTGTGGAGATTTCGAGAGCTTTTTTAGATAGACTGAGCTGGGTAAAAGAAGTTTTTTCGCCAGAATTTCGAAGTAGTGTAAAAGTATCAGACAACCCCTCTCTCGGCGGAGGGAAAACAGTTAACCAAGACGAGATTGATGAATTGTTAAAGCGTCTTACAGGCAGTTGACCTAGGACCATTCAAAAACAAACAAATTTTACCAAATCTTTTGGCTTAACCTCTCTATGTTGATGCGTTGCCTAATTCTAAATCAGTTAAACATGAAGAGTTCGCTCAAAAGATCATGCCTTGATCTCGCTTTAAATTGGTTTTCTCGAGGCGCTCGCCCAAAAGTGAATACGCCTTAAGAATTTTCATCTTTCAGTAAATCGCTAAAACCTAAATTGCGAGCTACGTTTCGAGCGTTTCTTCTAAGGCCAAATGGCTTCGCTCGAGAGAGAGGAGTGCCTTGAAAAGCCGAGCGAAGTTCTTTGTCGGTAGCTGCTAGAAGCCATTTAAGTTCGCTATGAATACCACTCAAACTTTCGTTTGACGTCACCTGTTCATTTGATAAGGCGTTACTTGAAAATAGGGATTCTTTATTCCAAGGGCAAACTTCTTGGCAGATATCACAACCAAAGAACCAATCGCTAACTGCGGAGGCTAATTCGCCAGGCATATCCGCTTTAGATTCTATCGTGTGGTAGGAAATGCATTTTCGAGAATCAACTGTGCGATTGTTATTGATCGCATGAGTTGGACAAGCCTCAATACATCGACTGCAAGTCCCGCAGCGATCGGGATGCTTTATCGCAGGTTCCTCGAGTTCTAGACTTGTCAGTATCTCTCCGATGAGAAAGAAACTCCCTTTTTTTTGTGAAATGAGCATGGAGTTTTTGCCGAACCACCCTAAGCCAGCTCTATATGCAAGATCGCGTTCCAGGATTGGCGACGAGTCGGTATGGCAGCTGAACGTGTGTCGCGGAAACTCATTTAGTAGCTTTTGTGTTGTCCCTTTAAGTTTATTGAGGAGCCAATCGTGGTAGTCGTTTCCGCGTGCGTACCGAGCGATCTTTAAATGTTTTAATGGTAAGCTAGCTCTCTTCATTTCTGAGGGCTGCCTATCGTAAAGGATGCCGACTACAATTGCTGATTTTGCAAAATCATATCTAGATTGAGGATACTCTTTAACGTCTCGATGTTTGAACAAATAAGTCATATCGCCGTGTTGGCCATCACTTAGCCACGTAGAGTAGATATCAAAGCTAATTGGCCGAGACAGTCGGGCCGTGCCAAAAAGGTCGTAGGATTCTGTTGATAATATGCTTTGGGCAAGTTGTGATTCTGTTTTCATTTACCTTAATGAGACGCTTCACTCTCGATGGATGCGGGGGATCTCTCAGAGGATTTTACGGCAAAATTGATGCCTGTCCAGCCTTCTTCGATTAAAGCAGTCATCACGCGTTTGAGATGAACAACCGGAGTTCTTTCGTCAGCCTGCACGTTGACCTGACCCTTGAAGGGAGCATTCGGACGAAGGGTTTGCTCCATAAGTCTCATCTGCTGAAGCATCTTTCTTAGACGTGGCAAATCGTTTGTATGGTCTTCAACATGAACGTTGCCATTCTCGCCGGCGTCTTGTGCATCAAAGATAATGCGGTCTTTTGTGATCGATATTAAAGGAGCCGATTTCAACTCTCTAGCGAAGACAGCATTCGGTAGCTTCAGGTTTTGATCGATAAAGAAGATGTCCCCAGAGCTAGAAAAGTTCATAAGTAGAAAAATGATCAATAGCGAAAACATATCGATCATAGAGACGAGCGGAAGCTCTTCTTCGGCGTGCCCTCTTTTGCCACCCTTGAGTCGCTTGCGCAGATACTTTAAGTCATACTTTGGGCGAATATGATTTGCTGGCGTTTCAATGATTCTAGGGTAGCTACCTTTAACCTTCATTGCGTATTCACACCTACGTCCGGAAAGCCGTTTCCTACCAGCGTGTCGAAAACTTTGATGAGATGGCGATACTGAACATCATTTTGAGTGTTCAAGATAATATCTTTCTTATCAGGAAATCTTGTTCTCCAGTTTTCAATTCCGAGTAATAGCTTACTGTCGTCTATTTCTCCAGATGGCGAGATTATAGGGTAGGTTTTCTCATCTTCTGCAAATTCGACACGATCAGGAAATATGGTAATAGAAAGAACGACTTTCTTTTCTTGTGGTTGATTCATTGGGGTGTCTGTCGAGCTGATAGAGTCCACGTTGGTAGAAAGAGCGTTAATGTGAGTCCAAACAGCTGTTGTAAGTAGAAAAATGACTAACGTCGAAAACAAGTCAATAAAGGGCACTAGGTTAAGGTGATAGCTGCCTTTGTGAGCGGACACCTACTTGGCCCCTTGAATTTTTTCTCGGTTAGCGAGGATAAAGTTGAGAGTGCTTACGCTGGCTTCGTGGATATCGTCGACAACATCTTGGGCCAAAGAGCTAAACCAACCAAATAAAATAAGAAGTGGAATGGCTACAAGCAGACCAAAAGCAGTCGCATTCATCGCTTCAGAGATCGCGGCACTTAGAAATGCTGCCTTTTCCGCCATGGCCTTGGTTGCCACCGACTTAAAGGCGAGAATCATACCACTCACAGTACCTAGTAGTCCGAGAAGAGTGGCTGTGTTCGAAAAAAGTGATAGAAGCGGTATGCGTCTTTCAATTCTTGGAATTTCTCTCAAAGCAACAGCATCCATGGCTGTTTGTATCTCTTCTTCCGATTTTCCGTTCATAACAGCGACAAGGCCGGCTCGGACTATATTTGATATCGGGCTTCGATTTTGCGAAGTCAATGCGATCGCTTTCTCTATGTTGCCCTGAAGAATGAAGGAGTTGACGTGGTTTAAGAGTTCATCTTTTTTGACGTTGAGAGCCGACGACAAAACGCGATATCTCTCAAAAGCAATGGCAAATCCGAAAGCGGAAGTTGCCAAAATAAACCACATGACGAGTCCGCCTTCTTCAAAATGTGCAGCCATTGTGCCGAGCATGAGTAACCCTCCCTAATATCTTATTCTAGCGGTGCAGTTCGCTCCGAGTGAAGCCGTCCTTTCTTTACCAGTCCTAGGTAGGTGCCTCGACCAAGTACCTGCGGCAGCCCTCCTCAAATAAAGGCATTGTCTTAGCAGTTATTTCTACTTGGGTTCCTATTCATCTCCTTAGTCGTCTGGCAGCTCGCTTGCCGGAAAGTTTAAAGTAAGCGATGAGGTTTTGACGAGAGCAAAAAAAACCGCTTCTCAAAGTGCCGACTGCCTTTTTCGTATGAACAGACTATCTAAAGCCTCTGTTCATACGAACGAGTGAAACATAATATTTCTTTGAAAATAATATATTCTGACTTTTTGTCTCTTTATTTAGCTTGCGCCTTATAAAATGCTCAATCCATGATAAAATGATGAAGCTGCAAAATTGATGATTATGAAGTGTAGGCACCTTTTACTGGTCGGTCTTCTTTAGTGCTACCGACTAGCGGTTTCAATAAGAAAGACATTTTGCCCGTCTTATCGGGCAGACCTTTGATGGATATTTCTTCCAACCCCAGCAAGGTAGCGTGCTGGGGTTTTTATCAGTATTGAAGGGAAAACCCTTTTTTGGGAGAGCGGAAAGGTCAAGGTCTTTAAGGCAGCGGAGCAATTAAATCTAGAGGCGCCCGAAAGGGAACCCAATATTAGGAGTCGTGGGCTGACCGTTTTTCGCTGTAGGAAACTTCATCTTAGCAAAAATTCCCATTACGCAGCCGTTTAGGCTATCTGCACCACTGATATCTGATTTTTTGACACGGGTAGATTTCACATTGCCCTCTGGTGAAATCTCCCATTCGTACTCAATTCTGCCAGCCAAATCAGGGTTCGAAAGCAATGACCTTTCATAACAGCCTTGCACTTCGCCAAGGTACTTTTTTACAACCGCCATCACTTGAGCCCGTGTTAACCCTTCAGATGCTCCGATTGAGACAAGTTTAGGATTCCCGACAACGACGCCTGCGACAGCTCTCTGACCAGCCTTTCCGGAAAGACCTTGCATGCCATACCCAGCGCCTGAGCCGACGCCCAAACCTTTTGTTTTAACACCCGCCAAACCTCCCGAAGGAAGTTTGCCACCAGAGCTTTTCAGGTTGCTAATCATCCCCGACGTATTTATCGACGGTGCGGATGCGCCTCCTGCGTTCGGATTTGGGTTAATAGAAACACTTACAGCATCTGTCGGTTTTGTCGAGATAGCCCCAAGTGCCGCGAGAGCACCCACTTTGGTCACATCGACGGCCGGCGCTTCGACCACTCTTTGTGGCAGACTCTTAGCGGGTTGATTTACTTTCTCGAGCGGCTTTGAAGGTTTAATCACGACTTTCTTAGGAGATCGTTGAACTTTCTTTACAATTTCCTTAGGTTTCGGCTTTGGTATTTCTTTTTTTACAACTGGTGCAGGAGTCGGTGTGGGTGTAGGTGTTGGAATAGCCGGCGGGGGAGGGGCAGGAGGCTTTTCTACAAGAAGTCTAGCAAATCGATCGGGCATCCCATCAATTTTTGGAGCATTATGATCAGGAACATTCATTACAAGCATCATCGTTAAGAAAAAATGAAATAGCCCTGATACAAACGACGATTTTCGAAATTCTTCGTCGGGCTCCATAAATATTTTCTTACCGATTTGCTTAGGGGCGGGAGCATAACGAAAGCAAATTCTAATGTCATTTTTAATCTTAAGAGTGCACAGGTCATCGGGATTCAACTTATAAAAATGCCCATGTGAGCGTGCGGTTAGCATTTTTGCACTCAACAAATCAGCCATAGACATCTTGGTGCCAGCTCTTGTCACTTCAACGTCAGCACCTTTTGGAACAAAACAAATCGTTTCCCTACTTGAAAACTTAGCAAGGTCGATGCTTTGCTTAATAGTGGGAAGCCTTAGGTTCGCCTCCAGCGAATTACCAACTTTTACTTTCTCACCAACATTGTATTGCTGAATGTCGTAGACTTGATCTTTCCAAATTACGTAACTTTCGAGAACTCTGCGGCCCATCGGAAGAGCAAGCGAACCTTCTCGAGGACTTTCATAAAATGATAGGCCATCAGCCATTACTGGTTTGGAGCGGCGCTTGTCACGAGGCTTTTTGAGATTTTTTCTTGATACGGATGAAGGAGAAGTTGGCGTTCTGTTTGGAACCGTAGCCCCTAGAGTGGGCATTGTCATGTAACTCAACTCATCACTCCGTCGCTGATCGGTGGTGTTTTCTGATGCGGCGGACATCTTTGCCGGAGAAGAGTTAAGAATTGTAGGAGCATTAGAAATAGCTGTGGGTGAACTTGCGACAGTGTCAGAGTGAGGGGCGGCTTTTGTCTCTAAGACTTTGGTTTTTTCTTCGGCGGGACGGTGATAGACAGAGCAAATGCGCACATTTCCTGCCGCAAACTCCAGCTCATCAGGAAGGATGCATTCGTTGATTCTCTTTCCGCCTACGAAGAGACCATTGCTACTGTTGAGATCCTTAAGTGTGAGATTGTTTGACCTATCGATGTTGATCTCTAAGTGACGTCTCGATAGAGTATCGAGGTGAGGAAGGCTCACTTCACATGAAGAATGTCTTCCTAAAAATATAGGAACTTCTTCGAAAAAATAACTTTTATAAGCACCATCTGCTGCGATTATTTGCAGTTCGAGTTGGTACGGTAGTCTCTTTTTATCACTCACAGTCTAGAATTCCTTGATTCCAGTATTCCAGAAGCTTTGCGTGTGAGCGAGGTGATTCCGCCAAGCCACGACTTACGACAAGCCTTGATTTTGCCATGCGCGGAGAGGTCAAAAATCAGATGGAACCAGAGCGCTTTGACATGTCTACATTGCTGATTGCACCCAGGGGTGTACTGTACCTATAGGCCTACCGGCTCTCTTTGCCTGGACTAAGGTGGATCGAAACTTCCCTTGAAAACCGAATTCTTTGTAGAGCCCGGTTTTACCCCAAAGTGCCGTTGCATCTCTAGAATTTAATTTGATCGCTTCATTGAAGCTAGCGTACGCACTTTCAAGATCATTCATAAAGAGGCTGTTTACCCCTCGTAAAGAAGCTGGTCGGGAGTCCGAAGGGGAAATCTCACTAGCTCTCGCCAATATCACACTGGCCATAGAGTAATCTTGGTTTTTCGTGTAAATATCAGCGAGTCGAAGAAGCAAATTCACATCACGTGGTTTATCATAAAGTGCTTGCCGTATTGGTTTTGTAGCCAGTGGTGAAGTTTCACGTGCGCGTGCAAGCACCTGCGATTCAAGAGCTTCATTGACCTCCTCTTGACCCTTAGACTCACACCCTTTGACGAAACGAGTGAAGATTTCGTATTTTTCTGCGGACTGCATACACTTATTAAAAAAACTATTCGCGCTATCGGCGTACTGTTTAGCTTGCCCACCAAGAGCATTCCTATACTCCTGCACTTGTGCTGCCGATAAACCAGCGGGGACTGGAGCATTTTTAAGAAACCTTTCAAACTCCAGGTTTACAAGGCCTAGCATGTAAAGTGAGGCAATCGTCCACCTTCCGTTGCCGTAGCTAATAACTTTCTGAAGCTGCGCCGTAAGCGCCTTAAGCATCTTGTCTTTCTCTTGAACAGCCTGAGCCTCTTTACCAGCACTCATTTGCACTTGCCTAAAACGATCTAAAGCCCCACGACTTAGCAAAAATAACGAGTGCGCAGCCATAACACTAAAAACTGGATCTTTACCGGACCATTGCGCTGCTTTTTGAAATGCTGGCTCGGCCTGATTCACTTGCCCTTGGCGATAAAGAGCAATTCCTTTCCAGTAGTAACCTCTTAAATCTTTGACTTGTTCGCTTGAGCTAGCAAGAGCCGACCAATTTTGCGCCTTGAAGTGCATTTCAGCAACTTTATCAATTTGCGCAAGATCAGAAAAATCCTCAGCGGCATCTTTGAAATCCCCCATGGACTCTCTCATCTCTGCGGCACTACTAAGAAGCTTTTTACTGTCCGCCATTTTGGGGTATTTTCGAGCAAACATCTCGAAGTACTTCGCCGCACGCCGAAAATCCGCAGTGATTAGCGACATCTGGCCCATGGCTGTCACTACCTCTTGTGCGTATTTAGAATTGCTATGCTGAAACAAAAGCTGCTCTCCGACCTCGTAAGCCTTCGGATCTTTCTTCGATCTAAGAGAAGTGAAAGCCTGATAGAGAGCTTGATCGCCGATGGATGAGCCCTTGTATTTTTGGGCAAACTTTAGAAGATCGGTAGTTGTTGAACTTTTTGAGAAGTCACCAGCTTCTGATTGAATTTTTCTGTATTCCGCCTGCTTAACAATCTCTGTCATTTCTGCTCTTATATTTGCAGGCAGCGACCCTATCGCAGCCAATTCTTTGCCCGCCTTGATCAGGCCAGCGTAATCTTCGCGCTGATTGAAGGAGTCTAAGATCAGATCTGCAGCCAAGCGCACTTCTTCATGATTAGGGTGGTTTCTGATGTAGTCGAAGAAAGATTTAACGGCCTCGTCAAACTTTCGTTCATCGTAGTAAGTGCGGCCAATATTGAACCGCACCGTCGGCAAAGCTTTATCTTTTTGATAGTATTTTACAAAAACTTCACCCACAGCGCGAAGTCCCGATCTGGCCTCAACTAATTCAAGACGACTGAGTGAAAGTGGATTCTTAAGCGCTGTAATATAAGACTGAAGAGCTGAATCGTAGTAGGTCTTTCGCTGCTTGGGGTTTTTCAGTTTGCTTGCAAGTTCTTCGTAGTAGCGACCAGCCTCAACGGAATTTCTGATCTTAAACGCACTTTCGCCGATATTCAGCCTAATCGCATTTGCAAAACGGCTACTGGGAAAAGTCTCAAGATAGGTCTGGTAAGCTTCGATTGCTAAGCGATAGTCAATTTCACCACGACTTTCCTGAGCCCTTTGTTGAAAACGAGTTGCCACATCCCGCATGAAAATTTCGAAGTTGGTGGAATACTTCTTTTTATCCTCTTCAGAGAAAATGGGGGAGCCTTGAATCCTGTTGAGAGTTTTTTGTATCTCCTCTGCAAATCCAACGATCGGCCACTTATTCTGTGAATTCTTCATGGCCTCATAGGTTCTTTCGACTGCCTCAATTTTGTCTTCGACGTTTTCTGAAATTTTCAAAAGTTCAAAATAAACTCGTGTCGACCAGACGAACTTCTTCTTTAAGTTAAGTCTTCGCCCTAAAGCTCGCAGAACTTTTTGGTAAGAAATCTTGTTATTACTTATAGAATAGAAATAAGCGATAGGATCTTTCATGCGAGGGTTCAACCTCTGAATCTCTTGAGCCTTCAGTTCACTGTAGGGCCACACCATGGCCAAAAGTGCATCTCTGCGAACATCGGTTTTGCGGTAAATCGCAGGCATATCCTCGACGTTTATGTCAGCGTCTTGAACCAATACAGCTTCAAAAGATCTAAACGCATCGACGAATTTGTTCTGGTTGATATGTACCCAGCCGATTTTGTAGCGAGCCAGTGGAGTAAATGGGCCCGGAGGTTTTGATAGAATTTTCATATAGACTTCTAGGGCAGTTTCTAAATCTTTTTTGTCTTCAAAGAAGAAATTGCCGAGCAATAATTGGCTTTCTGACCAGTGTATCGAGTTAGGAAAGTCCCGCGTTAACCTACCATACGTTTTTACCATCTCTTCAACTTGCCCCAACTCGCGGTATTCGTGAGCCATAAAGAAAAGCGCTCGGTCGCGCTCAGCTATGTTAGGGAATTTATCTAAAATATTCTGGTAGATCTCAATAGCCTGTTGCTTTGGCCTTTTTTCATTTGTGAAGTCGAGCTCTTCAAGGGGGGTCCCTTCATTCTCCGCACGTTTGATGGCATACATGTATCTGGCTTTATCTACATAAAGCTCGGCGAGGGCAAAATACAAGTCGGGCAGAAAACGAGCATCTCGAATTTCTTGCATTTTACTTCTGGTTTCATCTACAGATTTATTGACTCTCTCCAGATCATGGTAGAGCTGTTGTACGCTCTTAGTGCGCGTCACTTGAGAAAAGGAAGTATGAGCTATTCCCGAAAGTAAAATCACCACCAAAATCTGTGCAAGAGGCTTAGAAGTAATCATTCAAACTCCTCAAATTCTTCTTCATTGGTCTCAGGTACGACATTTGGCATAGTATTCTGATCGCATCGACTCGATATCAAAACCTTGAGGTCATCCGCCTCATCAAACCAAAACTCTCCTTCTTGAGGCCAAAAAATTCGGTCAAACCGAAGGTACGAGATCTTCTCTGACTCATACTTTCTGCCGGAGCCACTTCTAAGTACCCTCAAGGCATCTAGCTTTGCAGAGTAGTCAATAAAGGCCACTTGCTCTTCTGCATCGAGTAAGCGATTCGCAATTTCTCGTGCATGTGGTTCTGCTCGGGCCTCTATTCTCTGAATCATCTCTTTTTCTTTTAGATCATAGGAATCCAAAATTTTTTGCATAAATTCAAAATCATCAAAACCAAAGTCGACTAACCACTCTCTTTCAGATCGCAAAAGATTTACAAAATCAGCCATCGCCTGAAGTGGGTGCTTGATCAGGGTCATTCTCGCGATTTCATCATCCTTAAAAAGCGATCCTCTGCCGCGAATGGCAGTGAAGGAGCTCGCATATCTTTGTGAAAATTCTTTTGCTTGATCTGCAACACTTTCGTAGTGACAAAGATCCCTGTAGATAATCATTCGTAAAATGAATTTTTCGTGATTGGTGGCGACTCTATAAAAAGGAGCTTCTAACGAGGAGAGCAAGCCTAAGCTTTTAGAGTAGTCTTGCAGGTAGTACTTGGTCCATGCACGCTCAAGTATTACTCGAGCCATCTCTCGTTGTGGGAGTGTTCGTATAGTGGAATAGAGTGCATCAGCTGCTTCATAGTCTTTCTTTTCAAATATGAGTCTCGCTTTTTGAAGTCGGGCCCATTCTTTGAGGTTACCTATTTCATCTGCGGTATTAATTATCTTCTCAAATCTTTCTAGCGCTTCATCCGAGCGGTTTCTAGCCACCTCGCCGATTGCAGAGAGATACTCAAGTTTATGGCCCCAGTAGGTTGTCTTGTTTATTCTTGCCTGCTCCTTAAATCCCCAATCATTGAACCCAAAAATAAAATTCCGCATAGACCTATGAAAGGAAACAAATGACTCGAGCTTCAAATCGAGAGGACCAAACTCTGTCTCCCAAAGCAGTTCCTCTGCCAATTCCACTTCGTCGTACGGGAAGGTCTGCATAATGCTGTCAATTCCCCTAAGGGCTTCAATGCCTATTTCAGTTCCCATTCGTTGCTGGATAAGGGCCAAAAATACTTGAGTTGCCGCAAAACTTTTGCCGAGCTTCAGAAGCCCTCGGCCCGCAGCCAAAAGACCTTCTGCTCCGTAATCGGTATCGGAGCCTCTTTCGTTCAAGCGATTACCGCCGCGAACAACCATGGCAGTGAAGTTGCCAGTTGCTTGGTCCTTTTCAATCTCGGCCCAAAATTCAGGATCAACCGGCAAATATTTGATTTTCTCTTCGAGAATAGGCCTGAGATCAGGGCGATCTACCTTCTTTTCGGCTTCGTCAACAGCAGGTAAGACGTCTTGCGTCTGCGCTAGAGCTGAAGTGCACAAAAAATTTAGCAAGACTGTCGTGAAAAATAGTCGTTTTAGCATCCTTGCCTCCGGAGTCTATTTGTCTTAGTTGGGGGAGGCCTCCTCAACGCGGCTTGCACTGGTTATCACTGGCGTACCAGTGTTAAACGCAAAGCCAACTATGAGAGAGAGTATTCCGTTTACACCCGCATCATCGACGTAAATGTGTTCACGAACATCAAACTTCAAAGAGGTCGATTCGGACAAAAAATATCTACTAATCAAACCCAAACTAACGAGCGGCCTCATGCCGCCAAACTGGAACTGTCCTACGCCGGCACCCACGAGAAAGCTCGTCTCGCTATGAACGACGCCCTTGTTAAATAAAAGACTCTTATTGTAGAGCGGGGTGTAGATAAAGTTTGTCGTAGCGTACCAATTAATATAATCGAGAAAGGAGTTCCTTTCTCCTAAAACCTCCAAATTGGGGACGATGCTTCTGAGATCGCCCTTCAAATCCGTCTCTACGTTGAAGGCATAGTTTGCGTTAATAATTTCCCACGCAGTAAACTCGCTGAATTGATAAGTGTAACTTAAACCCGTAATAACCGCTTTGTTGAAGGCGTCTATGGGCAAATAGCCAGCTTGGACTGTCAAATGATCCGCCGGAAGATAGGCCCTGTTCTGAACGGCAACTAATTTGGGAAGGTCATAAACGTCACTGTTAGCCTCTTGCGCTGAAGCTTCAGTTTTGAGCAGGGCAACGGAAAAAAATAAGGCCGAACAGACCAAATGAACTAGCAAGTTGCTACACTTATTCAAATTTCCCCCTAACATCTCTAACTCTATCCAAGCTAATGGTCTGACGACAACTTAAAAAGTTCACTTGCTGTTGTCGCCGCTTTAAATCAAAAACTTTCGAAGTTCACTCTGAGTATAATGGTATTCCGCATAAATGAGAGTGTTTGAGATGCTGCGATGGCCAAGAGTGTATTGAACCAACCTAAGATCTTTTGTCTTAGCATAAAGCCTGATGGCAAACGTATGCCTAAGGCTATGGAGTTTCTTTTTCGCGGGTCGGTAGTTACACCAAATCTTCTGAAACCTTTGATAGGTGATGCCGAATATCCGGCCGTCTTTATCGGTCAAATAGATTCTCAGCTCTCTGACAAGCCAATCTGCGAGAGGAATTTCCCGATCCTTTCCACCTTTTACGGATCTAATAAATACAGATCCTTCATTGGTATCAAAGTCTTGCTTTTCAAGGTTGAGAATCTCAGTTGCCCTTGCACCAGTTAAAGCGGCGAGAGCAATGAGCAAGCAGTCTCGGCGACATGTAGGCATGAATCTCTTAAGAATCGACATGAGGTGTTGGTATTCAACATCACTAAGATATTTCTCTTTTGTGAGCTGATAGGTTGCTGAACTCGATCTTTCTGTCACGAGTTAAGCGTCTCTTTATTTTAGTCCAGGTTCAAGAGATTTGGGCTAGCGACATTGTGACGGAAACGGCGCTCCCGCTTCGCAGGCGGCACTTCCTTGAGGACATTGTGAGGGTTTCGGGCAGCCAGGTGGTTTTGCAGGAGAAGCACCCGACGGACAACGAACCTCCGCGCTACAATCTGATTTAACCTCCCTTTCGCCTTTTACCGGAGTCGGACTGGGATAACAGCTCACCGTAGTTTCACGGCAACACGGAACAGAGGCGCCACACTGGGCAATTTTTCTAGGTATTCCTTCTGGTGAGGGAATCACCTGACAGGTCCAGCTTTTACAAAACGTTGCGGATACGGCGGTTATAACCGTCTCGCGAATGCCTGGAATCCAGCACGTAATCTCTTTTACACTTGGCGGACAGCTGATTCCGGTAGGCGGGGGGTTAGGACTATTTAAAGTAAAACATTCGGTATTTGTGCCTTCTAATCGAGGACACTTCGTATCTTTATAGAGAGTTTGTCCGAAAGATAGAGGCGCAAAAAATAAAGTAAAAACAAGATACTTCATGGATCTACCTCGCCAATCAAACGGAAATCCTTCGGAAAGATGTCCGGTATGCGAGAGAGATTTCCGCCAAGCGTAGAAACGCTTAATTCATGCGCCCAAAACTGTTCGGGACTTTCGCTATTCTCTGGCGAACTTCGATAAACAACAAGGAGTCGGTTTTCGTCGGCACGTTTTCCAAAAATGTTGGGTTTCCCAGACTTTAGTGGCATTCGCTGTAGGTCGAGTTGCCAAGCTTCTTGGTTTTGAGGGCAATCGTCGGCGCTTTCAATACGGCTCTCTGAGTACAAAATTCTGTCATAATCGGCGCTTTCAGGAAAATCGACGGGAGTACCTTCAGCTATCTCCTGTTGATTCGTTCTGCCATCGCCATCGAGATCGAAATTCTTGTCATTCAGATTGGCCTGCGTATTTCGAATCACTTCGACGTAGTCAACAATGGAGTCTCCATCATGATCAACAGAGGTCTCGCCTGGCGCCAAGCCCAATGCTCTCTGATCGCAAGACGTCAGTTTGAACGGTGTCGCTTGCTTGGCCTCTTCTAAACACTGAGCTTTATCAAGTCCGCTTAAGCAAATTGATGGCCCGCCGAGGTCATTGCAAATTTTATCGAGAATTCCATGGGTTCGAGGATTTTCAGGAAGATATCCCAATGCATCTTCATCTGAATCGGCAAGCCCATCTGAGTCCGAGTCGGGTACTTGACCACCTTTGGTCGGTATAAGATTTAGATTCAAAACAAGGAGATTCTGTTTTCTGTAGCGCACAAGAGACGGAGCCGAGGCATACTCACAAAGTTTAACTTCGTTCAGCTTCTGCGCGAAGAGTGGCGCTTCGACTCCTCCGGCTTGAGAGATGTCCTCTAAAATCCTTGCAGCATCTTCATTTTGCTCTCTAGTATTGCCGTAAAAAATCGGCTGAATTTTTAATGTAGCCTGTGAAAGTTCAGCTTCTGCGCGAGTTTTTTCTATTTGATTTGTGTAGCACGAACTATCCTTAGGGTCGATAGGTGTGCCAAAGGGGCCGCCCGTGCAATCTGTTCGAGTCGGCTCGCCATCTGTGACAAAGAAAACCTGGTAATTACGGTTAGTTCCGACATTATTTCGAAGGTCTGCTTTAATAACGCGATCAATACAGCTGAGCGCCCTAGAGTAATTTGTTTCTCGCATATCGAACTGCTGGTAAGGATTGTCCTTATAACTCTGAAGATTTGCCTCCTGAGCGGAGCGAAGTACCTTAGCCGCCGTTAGCGCATCTTTTGCATTGTCGATAAATGTTTCGGAGCACGACTCAACCCCGGCGCTTGAGAAAGTAAAATTTGAAAAACCAACAATGGCATAGCGATTTCGGGTTTGCTGAGAACCGCAAGATTGGATAAATTCTTCGATCGCTTGAAAGCGCTGGCCCTCATTATCAGTACCCGTTGAAGGGTCAAAAGAGTTTTGCCCGGTCTGCCCATCGACTTTAATGCTTCCAATATTAGACATACTCATGTCGACAACAAAAATAAGATTTAAAGGTGACCCCGCAGCCACACCTGGCTGAGAGCAGTAAGTTGCTTTAGAAGTTGTTGCCGCACTTACTGGCGCGGCTGTTTCAAGCCTGGCTCGACTACAACCAACGAGCGCCAAACCAATTAGGCAGCCTGCAAATAGTCGACCGCTTGAAGCAACGTAATGCGTGAAAATACTTTTTGAACCTATGAGAGCCGGATGTTTTCTCATTTGAAACCCCGCTTGAAGGCATCGACGCTTTCAATGGGATCTCTAACAGGAATGTATCTTAGCTTGGATATATCGATCTTGAGATTCTGAAACTGGTCATTTGTAGGAGTTGGAATTGTGTGGAGCGACCAGAGCATCCGGTTGTTACTAGTGGCTTCAGAAATTCGGGCCAGAATAAGTAGTCGGTTGCCTCCGTCGAGCGTGACACCAAGAAGCTGATCACCACGAGCAATTAGATCCTCGGCTCCTTTTCTAGAACTTCTGAAAAGTTTTGGTGTCTTAGGCGCGACAGTAAAAAGTAAGTCTTTAACCGGAGCACTATCGAGAGTCACATCATAGCCTTCAACCTGAACCTGTGTGCCATCATCTCGAGTTTCATTTTTGGTGCCCAATCTTTTTCTTGATAAAACTGTCTTGTATTCTGGTTTTAAGGCACCAACGTCATGATGGGGCATAAGGTTTTGAGCAAAATTTCTTAAGTTAGACAAGCCATCACTGTTGCTATCTTCTACCGAGTCATCCTTGCGTAGAAAATGTGAATAAATAACTTCAAGACCATCTGGAATGCCGTCGTTGTCTGTGTCGAAATCAAGCGGACTAAGCCCCAAGATAATTTCTTCGCATTGGTTAAGTCCGTCACCATCGACGTCTAGTTCAGGATCACAGTCATTGGGCTGCAAAGGCCGAGCGCAAATCCCCGCATACTCTTGTTTCACGGCTATAATGTCTAAGCACTTCCCGTTTCCGCTTCTAGGATTGAGTGGATCTGTACCGAATTTCTCTTCTTGATAGTCAAAAAGTCCGTCAGCGTCGCTATCAATAGAAAGCCTTTCAAATTCATCAAGTCTTACATGAAGATTAAGCGCATACATTTCTACAAGCTTGACATTTTCAACCCCTGGCTGACTTGAAATGATGTCAAATGGCACTTTCTCACTATTGAGCACATAACTTTTAAGCTCTGGCAAACGTCCGCTAAGAGCAGTTAGATAATTCCGATCCGGCAGCAAATCCTCTTGAGGCATATTTTCTGGATGTAACTGGATTAGGTCTAGTTGAACCCGTCCTTCACCCAGGATCAAAGGCAGATTCAATAAAGTAGAAAAGCTCTGCGAGATGGCTTCAATAGTATTTTCGTCAGGCTCTCCCCAATAGTCCTTTAGTTTGTTCAAATCGGCGCTGCAAGCTTTGTTACATGCTGTTGTGTCAGTCAAGCACGTCAATGGACACTCTCGAAGTTCAAATGCCGTCTGAAAGTTTTCTTTAATGGGAGTTGGGACGCCATCTGTCAGAGCAACTACCCTGTAGGATGTTGCATGAAGTTTGCCCTGCGCTTGAATTTCTTTCATATTTTTAAGTAAAAGTTCACTGAGTAGCTGGAGTTTCCTAGCCGGTACAGAGGTACCCATATACTGATTTGCGCCCGCAGATCGAGAAGCACTCAAATCTTTTTGATGCTCGTCGCGTAGTTTAACAAGCTGGTCTCTCGCCTGCGAAAGATCGACAAAACTAACCGGGGGGTCTTGAACTTCGCGGCGAGTTTCGTATACACCGCCGGTGAAAGGCACCAAAGCTATCATAACGTCAGCATCGCGCTTAAATTGATTCTCAATTTGATTCAGCCAAGTTGAGACGGCATCTAAGCGATGTGCCATCGGGTCAACTCCTTTGTCCTGAGCGCAAGGTGCGCCAGGCACGGCGGGCATAATGCCGTCAACATCAGTTGCACAAGGCTCTGAAACCATTGAGAAAGACATATCGATAAAGAAAACAAAACGGCGCGGGCCCTCTAATGGCTCTGGAGCGGTTAAATAAAACGGACTTTCGGCAGAGACCGTTTCAACTCTTTGAAATGTCTCAGAAAGGCGAACTTTGGAACAACCAACAAAACCAACAAAGAGTGCCGGAGAAAGTGTGATCATCAATGTCTTATTGATTAGATTGAATTGTGCCATTCAAGAGTCTTTCGGAGTTACAGCAAGACAATATAAGTCTGTAGAAAGTTGTCGAAATGCTTAACTGGACTCAGCGAAGGTCGCTCAAGATATCGACAAATTATAAAACAAAAATCTCGCGAGAGAAAAATCCGACGGGAAAAGTAAACTGAATTCAGTTTTTTTGTCGCCTGAATAGCAAGGAAATTTCGTGGGGTTTAATGCACGCATAGTAATACCATGTATTTTCGATGCCTTAGATGTTTCACTTATATCTAAAAGTGAAACACGGATTCAAAAAAGGGGGGTCCCAAGGTACCTTTGCTGAATACTACGTTTGCCAGCAGAGAAGAAATAGATGCCTAAAACTATTTAATTCTATTTCACCTCGCTTAAGATAGTATTTTACATGATGTCTGTCGTATTTCACAATATTACTTTAGGTTGGCTTACGAGCTTTTCGGTTGAAAGAGCGCCGAAATGAATCGTATTTTAAGAATTGGGGGAGAAATGCAAAATAGGGTGGAATATCAGGCTGAAATCGACTGGATAAAAAAGAAACACGGAAACCTCGAAGAAATCCGAGCCAAGCTGGCAATGAGCAAGCGCCAGGTGTCACGCCTTTTATTGGTCGACCCATCTGCATGGTCGAGATGGGTAAAGGCCGGCGACAATGCTCCACCTCATGTTTACCGCATGCTAGACTGGTACCTTCGCTTAGAAGAGAAGGATCCCATGCTCACAAAGATGGAGTTTGATCTTCGTAAATACACAGAGTCTTTAAGCCAGCGGTTTTTTGATCGAAAAAAGCTGGAGTTTCAGGAAGAGCCATCGGCTAGTTTTGATGAAGTTAGTCGATTAAACCGAGAGATCGACGGACTAAAGCGTCGCACTGAGACTCTTCAAAAGCGAAGCGGCATTCTATTGATACTCATTGGAATTCAACTGGCCTTTGGGATTTATATCCTGATCAACAACTAGCTGTGTTTACAATGACATCAAAACTAAGCCACCTGCCTAAAATTGTTAGGCAGTCCCTGAAGCAAATACAATCAAGCAAATGTGGATTTAAATACCATCTTTTGACTGCTAAAATTCATTGAACGCTGAAGGTCCTATACAACATTTCGGAAACCCGAATGAATATGAGGCTAGTGGCTCTTTATGAATCCCATCACACTTAAGTCTTTTGTCCTGCTCGCGGTCTATCTATCCTTGGTGGATGCTTACAGCGGCACCGATGAAAAAAAATCTTACTCTTGCCTGGGTGAACATGCCGCGTCCGCCTCGACCTTTGATCTTAGCGAGCTTGCTGATCTCAAGGCACTCGGACGTCTTATAAAAGTATCCGCAGACTCGTTTGAGATTCAGTCAGTGGCGAAGTTTGATTTGCAGGTTTTCGCCTCGGACGATGTGTCTATTACTGCTATTGGTACCCCATCAGAGATCCTTTCTGGAAAAGCAAGAATAGAGAATGATTTGCGAGCCGACGATCTGACTCAAATTTGGATCAACTCACAAATAAACGAGTCAATTTTGAAACCACATATCTGCCTCAAAAAGCTTGCAGAGCGATGTCAGAGTTTGAAAATCAAGTGTTAATTGACAGTAGCTTTACGGATGACGAGGACGAAATCGACACCGGCTCAGTCACGCTAACCTACAGTCGACCGACGTCAGTTCATCCTGATTTTGTCAAAAAATTTGCAGCTGGGTGGCCGCAGTTTTCCTTTACGGGACGTTTGGGATTGCCTTTTGCTTCGCTTTTTTCAACTAAACACAGCAAAGACTCTCTGCCGCTGCCAAAAGACTGGAAGAAAACTGTGGAAAGACTTGCCCAACCTGGTAAAAGCCAAGTTGTTAACCTCACCATGAATTCAGAATACGAGTTTGGCTGCGAAAGTGGTCTTGTAAAAGATTCCGACGTCGAAGAGGATTCTGACGAAGAAATTGAAGACTAATCTGCCAATGCTGCACTGTTCACGGTCTTAAAGCCTGCAATCGCTTTCCAAACCGATGAAATTCTATTAGCATTCTCGGGCACTTAGACGGGAGTTAATAAAATGAATCGATTCGGCTCAGTATTCGCAACTCTTCAAAAAGTGGGACAGTCCTTAATGGTCCCAGTATCTGTACTCCCAGCGGCTGGATTGCTAGTTGCTTTAGGTCGCCTTTTAACGGATTTTGCAGAGTCATCTGGAGCCGAAGCTGGCTCCCTAATCCATGCAATCGGCCAGATTTGCTTTAGTGGCGGTTTGGCAATATTCGAACAGTTGCCAGTCGTTTTTGCCATAGGCGTAGCCATAGGATTCACCGGAGGCGCGGGCGTAGCAGGTTTAGCCTCCGTCGTCGGATATTTCACGATGGTCAATGTTCTCAAAGTCGTCGGCACTGAAAGAGGTCTTGAGCAAGCCATCAACACGGGCGTCTTCGGCGGAATCATCATTGGTCTGCTATCTGCGCGCCTCTATACTAAATACCATCAGACCCGCCTACACCCTGTATTCGGTTTTTTCGCTGGCAAAAGATTAGTGCCAATCATTACAGCAGCCCTTGCGATAGTCGTGGCGTTAGCGCTAGGATTTGTTTGGCCTCCTATTCAAGACGCCATCAATTCTTTCGGGCAATTCGTCATGGGCTCAGATTTTGGTCCAGCATTTTATGCGG
Source organism: Bdellovibrionales bacterium CG10_big_fil_rev_8_21_14_0_10_45_34 (assembly GCA_002778785.1). Classification (GTDB taxonomy): domain Bacteria; phylum Bdellovibrionota; class Bdellovibrionia; order Bdellovibrionales; family 1-14-0-10-45-34; genus 1-14-0-10-45-34. The sequence goes on from PEZS01000001.1 coordinate 446,065, forward strand.
CGGGCAAGAGGCTGCTAATCCCAGTTGGGCTTCATCACGTTTACTATCCCCCATTTCTCTATGAATTTGGGGAGTACATGACTCAAGCCGGTCAAATGGTGAAGGGCGAAACAGCTCGCTATTTTGCTGGCGATCCGACAGCGGGAAGATTTATGGCCAGTGAGTTTCCGATCATGCTTTTTGGTTTGCCTGCCGCGACACTCGCTATGTATTTAAGAGCCAAACCAGCACGAAAAAAAGCCGTCGCAGGCGTGATGTTTTCAGCAGCCTTAACCTCTATTATTACGGGCATTACCGAGCCTATTGAGTTCGCATTTATATTTGTTGCACCCGTTCTTTATCTATTTCACGTTGCTGCAGCATTCGCCTCAGGCTTGCTCACCGCTGCTTTTGATATTCATTTGGGTTACACCTTCTCGGCATCACTCATTGATTACGTGATAGGATTTTTTAACCAGCACAACAGTCTTTATCTATGGATAGTTGTCGGCCCGGCTATCTTTGCCCTCTACTTTGGCGTTTTCTATTGGTTGATCAAAGCGTTGGACCTTAAAACTCCCGGCAGAGAAGACGAGACTTTAACAGAAGACGTCGAAGCCATCGATACTCGAGATCGCTCAGCAAAAGCTGTAGGAGTTCTCGAGGCGCTTGGAGGGCCTTCAAACCTAAAACACATTGACGCTTGTATCACACGGCTGCGCTTACAAGTGAATAATCCTGCGAAGGTAAATAAAGAAGCACTTAAAAGCCTTGGAGCAACTGGCACAATGGATGCGGGCGGCGGAAATATTCAAGTGGTTTTTGGCGTCGAGTCGGATCATTTGAAAGATGAAATTCAGCGGATCATAAGTGATGGACCTCAATTGTCTCAGACTGTTAGCAGCGGTAGTGAGAATAAAACGCAGACTTTCTCTCGGCCCACGCCAAGTGCAAGACTTGATATAGAAACTATATTTGCACCGATGCGAGGGCGCGTGATTAGAATGTCTGATGTTCCTGACGAGACTTTCTCGCAAAAGATTTTAGGAGAGGGCATCGCCATAGAGCCAGTTAATGGTGAGGTCTTTGCTCCTGTTACAGGCGTTGTTTCGCAGATGTTTCGCACCGGACATGCCATCGGATTCACCTCGGAGTCGGGCTTAGAAGTGCTCGTTCACGTCGGAATCGATACCGTAAAGCTCAATGGCGAAGGTTTTAACCCCCTTATCAAAAAGGGAGATGCTGTCACGGCCGGCGATTTGATTTTGAAGTTCGACCTTGCAAAGATTTCGCAGAAGGCAAAATCGACGATAACGCCCATCGTTATTACCAACATGGGGCTTGTAAAATCCATCGACTTTACGAAATCTGGCAGCGTTAAAGAAAATGAAAAACTAATGGAAATCCAACTTTAATCTAACGGGGGCGATAGTATTGATCTCTCAAACTGTTACGTTAACGAATGAAACGGGTATGCACGCAAGACCAGCTGGAATTTTTGTCAAAGCGGCTTCGCAGTTTCAATCTGATATTAAAATCGAAGCAGCCGGACAAGTAGCCAATGGCAAGTCGATTATGAACCTCTTAGGACTTGGCCTAGAAAAAGGAATGAATTTTACGATTCAAGTCGATGGAGCCGACGAGGACGAGGCATTAAGTACCCTTGTCACTCTGATCCAAAAGCAATTCGAGGCATAGAGACACTTAGATGGCACCAAGTCGTTCAGAACTACCATTGAGTGGAACACCTGGCTCACCCGGATTTTGTGTTGGCAGAGCGCTTGTACTCAAACATGACTCATTAGAAGTTGAACAAGTCGCTGGGGCGGGACCATCCCAAGAGTTGTCAAGGCTCCAGAATGCCCTTGAACAGTCGAAGATCGAATTGGGTCGAGTCGTCGAAGTTACCCGAAAGTCGATGGGAGATGATAAGGCTCAAATCTTTGAAGCTCATCTTATGGTTCTTGATGATCCTGAAATCCTTGCTCAGACCGAGAAAATACTTAACTCCGAAAATTCAACGGCTGAATGGGCGTTTTCAAATGTGATGGATCATTTTGAAAATGTATTTAGCTCCATGAAAAATGAGTACATGAGAGAGCGAGCCGCTGACGTACGCGACGTGAAATCTCGGGTCTTGCGTCATTTGCTTAACAAAGACGTGATCGACTTAGTGAATCTTCAAAATGAAGTGGTCTTGGTGGCGGATGACCTCGCCCCTTCAGATACCGCGACTATGAATCGATCGAAGGTGCTCGGGTTTTTAACTAACATTGGTGGCAAGACATCCCATTCAGCGATCATGGCTAGAACCTTAGGGATCCCTGCGGTGGTGGGGCTAAAAGATGCCACCGAAAAAATCAAAACTGGCGACTGGATTGCTTTTGATGGCTCGCAAGGAGTGGCGTATGTTAACCCCCCAACTGCACTAAAGGATCAGTATTTAGGACTTCGGGAAGAATTTCTGAACTACAGAAAGTCTCTACTGGATTTGGTCGGCCAGAAGAGTGTCACGTTAGACGATCATTCCGTCGAGCTAGCCGCAAACATTGGTACAGTCGATGACTTAGAGTTCGTAAAAAAGAACGATGCAGAGGGCGTGGGCCTACTTAGGACGGAGTTCATTTATCTTAATCGTTCGAGCTTCCCGACAGAAGAAGAGCAGTATCAAAGCTACAAACGAATTGTTGAGGGTTTAAAAGGAAAGCCAGTCGTTATACGAACCTTAGACATAGGCGGCGACAAGAACCTGAGTTACTTTGACATAGGAAAAGAACAAAATCCCTTTTTAGGCTATCGAGCCATCCGCATTTGTCTACGTGACAAGCCTCTCTTTCATACCCAGCTGAGAGCACTTCTTCGAGTGGCCCCTCTTGGGGACCTGCGTATCATGTTCCCCATGATTTCTTCTATAGAAGAAGTGGTGCAAGCTAAAAAAGAAGTTCAAATTGTTAAAGCACAGCTCGAAACCGAAGGCTTTAGAGTTGGGAATTTTCAGATCGGAATCATGATCGAGGTTCCTTCGGCAGCTATAATGGCTGATGAGCTTGCCGAGCACGTCGACTTCTTTTCTATCGGTACAAACGACCTCATTCAATACACTTGCGCTGTTGATCGAATGAACCAAAAGATTCAGGATCTCTATAACCCACACCATCCGGCCATATTTCGTTTGATCAATCAAGTTATCAAAGCCGGACATGCCAAGGGTAAGTGGGTAGGCATGTGCGGGGAGATGGCAGGCTCTTCGGAGTTTCTGGCCGTACTTGTAGGTCTTGAGCTCGATGAGCTGAGCATGAACCCATCTAACATTCTTGTGGCTCGAAAGTCGCTAAGAAAGTTAAAATTCAGCGATGCCAAGAATCTTGCCAAACGGATTTTATCTCTTTCTGATTCGAAGCAAATTGAAGAAGAGCTGAGAAAATTCAACAGTTCATTAGAAAAAGCTTAAATCCAGTGAATTCAGCGCCAAGCATCGATGTGGATTTTACTTGGCTTCGGAGACAGCTTTTCCTATCGTCATTTGGCAGCCTTCATAGCCATAAAAGGGTAGAGGAGTTTCACAATGGAAAACTTTGAAATCATCGAAGAGCAAGGATCCCATGAACAGGTTCTTTTTTGCTATAACAAAGATGTGGGTTTAAGGGCTATCATCGCTATTCACAATACAGCTCTTGGGCCTGCCCTCGGTGGAACCCGGATGTGGAATTATGCCTCTGACAAAGAGGCCCTTATCGATGTGCTCCGCCTTTCTCGTGGTATGACCTATAAAGCCGCAGCGGCAGGTCTCAACTTGGGTGGCGGCAAGGCAGTCATCATTGGCGATCCTAGAAAGCAAAAGACAGAGGCTTTATTCAGATGTTTCGGCCAGTATGTTAACTCACTGAACGGGCGATACATAACCGCTGAAGACGTAGGAACTTCTGTTTCTGATATGGAGCACGTATATGCCGAGACTCCATGGGTAACTGGAATACCCGAAGATCTTGGCGGCTCCGGTGACCCCAGCCCCTTTACTGCACATGGCGTATTGATGGGTATTAAGGCATCGGTGAGTAAAAAACTGGGAACTGACAGTCTTAAGGGGCTTCGTGTTCTTGTGCAAGGTTTAGGAAACGTGGGATTGAATTTAGTTAGCTATCTTCATAAGGAAAAAGCTGTCATCACTGTTTCTGATATTGATATTGATAAAGTAAAGCGAACAGAAGAGCAGTTTGGTGTTAAGAGCGTTGCCCCAGATGACATTGTAGCTCAAGAGGCAGAGGTCTTTGCACCTTGCGCTTTAGGAAGCGTTATTAACGACCAAACGATCGATAAACTCAAAGTAAAAATTGTCGCTGGTGGAGCTAACAATCAGTTGGCTGAGGACCGACATGGCGGACTTCTTAAAGAAATGGGCATCTTGTATGCTCCAGATTTCGTGATCAATGCCGGCGGACTCATGAACGTGTTTGTCGAGCTTGAAGGTTACTCAAAAGAGCGCGCTAAAGCCCATACTTTGAAGATTTACGACAACGTCATGAATTGCTTAGATATTTCTGAAAAAGAAAACATTCCCACGCAGACCGCGGCTTACAGATTGGCTGAGCGCCGTATTGAAGTGATCGGTAGGTTGAAGCAAAAACACAGTGGGCTTGCTCAAAGAGTATTCGGGAGCCTCAAGGTCGACGGCAGATAGGAACTCTCTCTAAAGGAGAATCCCACCATCCACAACAACGTTGGTCCCGGTGACCCATTGTGCATTTATGAGATAATCGACTGCCGGTAGCAAGTCCGAAGGCATGCCCACACGGTTCATTGGCTGCAAATGACCATCTTGAGTTAAATCTCTACCCTGATGGATGGGCGTTTCAATGATCCCTGGGCTAATGGCATTGACTCTAATATTTGGCGCAAACTCAATGGCTATAGATTTCGTCCAGTTTAACATCGCAGCTTTAGAAGCCGAGTAAACAGATGTTTCAGCAATAGGACGAATACCAAGCGTTGAAGCAATATTTATAATAGAAGATGGCTTTGCCAAAAAGGGGAGCGCAGCCCGTACAACGCGAAAAGAGCCAAACAGGTTAGTTTCAAATTCCCTTGTCCATTGCGCCTCGCTAGAGTCTACGAAGGTGCTTCTTTTTATAATACCGGCGTTGTTAACGATCACACTGATCTTACTTTGATAAGCTTCGAAGGCTTTACTCAGTGTCGGCACACAATCGCTCATTGAGACATCACAGGCAACTGGCATAAAGCAAGGACCTAACTCTTTTTTTACCGACTCCAGTTTTGCTTCAGATCTAGCAATGCCTATTACATTGTATCCTAGGCTACAAAGGTGCTTTGATATAGCAATGCCGATTCCGCTGGAAGCTCCTGTGACAATAGCTGTTGTGTTTTTCATAAAGTTCTCATCATTCTAGTTTTTAAGCCGCAAAATTTGCCGGATTCGAAGAAAGCGATTCGAGTAGATCACGAATCTCACGTTTTTCAAATGAGCCAGCATCTGGAAAACAAAGACCAACCCCTTTTGAGTTGCGATCAATGCGAACAACCTTGGCTAGCAACTTGAGGTCTTGATCAAAGTGCTTAACTCTCATAAAAAGTATGAGACCAGGCTCAAGATAAGCATCGACTGTTGCAAAGCAACCGCTCACGCTCATATCAAGAATTTCACCTTCAAATAGTACGCCATCTATTTGAAACTCCGCTGAAATATGTACTTTTTGGCGCCGAGCTCTTTCCCACCAGCGAAGTCGGGGGTTGAAGTAGGGTGCCCGAATCTCTTTACCAAGCAACGCTACTGACATAGCAACTAAAACGGGAACTGCCAGCCAACCAAAAATAGAAAGTGGAGTTGCCATAAACTCCCAATGAGAGATTAAGAACGTAGAAAAAAGCACTGAATGTATCATGAAAAGCCAATAGCCCCACCGAGTCACTCGAACAACTCCGTAGGCGACAAACAAAGTCGACAGTGAAAGTGCAACGGATGGTGCATCAAACGCTTTGAACATAAAGTGGGTAGTTAATGCAAAGGCAACACCTAAAATTAAATAGATGGATGCAATGACTTTGACTATTCGTGGCTTAACACTCATTTAGTAGAACACCTTGTCAGGCAGCTCGACGCCGAGTAAATGCATCTGACGACTTATAGATATCTGCCTCAATAAATATAGTTAGTAGTTTTGAATCTAACTTTCCTTCCTTCGCTTCCATTTCTAAAATTTCTAATGCTCTTTGCGGCGAAACAGCCTTTTTGTATGGACGGTCCATCGCGGTGAGCGCGTCGTATATGTCTGCTATGGTCATCATTCTTGACTGAAGCGGAATATCTCGTGCAATCAAACCTCTTGGATATCCTGAACCGTCAAGCTTTTCGTGATGTGCATGTGCGATGTCGGGCACATGCGCTAAGTCATCTGTCCAAGCTATTTGCTTTAAAAATTCGAAAGTATGTGAAACATGGCTTTGAATTTCATCACGCTCTTTGATACTTAGAGTACCTTTAGCTACCGACAACTTTTGAATTTCATCTTCAGTGAGAATTGTCTGCCCCAGGTGTTGACTTGTTTCTTTGATCCACGCGACGAGCTGATGAATGTCAAAATCTTGGTCGAGAATCTGAGGTTCATTGGCTGTAAGGATTCCCTTTTGTATCTCTTCAATTCTTTTATGGAAGTTTTCGATATTCCATGAAGTTTTAGCCAGACGAACAGCACCTTCATCTGTGCGAGATCCAAGAACTTCTTGCGCTACCTGACGCCACTGAGCCGATTCAAAGCGGGATCGAATATTTGATAGTCTAGAAAGTACAGACTCCAGCTCGTGAGGATACAATTTTTTCGGCTTTAAAAGAATATTTTCTCGAACCCCTATCTTACCAAAATCATGCAAGAGAGCTGCGTAACGAATCTCGCGTATTTGATCGAGCGTGAACTTAACACCTTGGAAGGCTCCAAATGAAACCGAATCCAGCTTCTCTGCGAATGAGACTGTTAGTAGTGCCACGCGATCACTATGACCGCTTGTCGACGGGTCTCGAGCTTCGATCGCTGAAACCGATGCTTGAACAAAACTTTCAAACTGAGAGGCAATATCCCTGGTTAACTTTACATTCTCTAGAGCTATGGCCGCGTATGTGGCAAACGACCCAATAAGTCTCTCGTCGTTGTCTGAAAACGCAATGATGTCTTTACGCGGGGCAACCTTAAGGGACGAATCTTTTCTACGCCTTAGCGGCCGAACCTTGTTCACTACTTGAACGACTCCAATTACAGCCCCTTTAACTGTTCGAATTGGGGTACATAGCACCGACTTCGTGCGATATCCCACTTTGCTATCGATTTCACGTCGAAAGTGAAACGGGGCATCCGCGTCGAGATTGTAGCAGTCGCGTATCTTAACTGTTTTTCCGGTAAGAGCCACGTAGCCAGCAATGCTCTTGGTGTTAATATCGAGTATCTGGTTAACCATAGATACAATACGCACATTCGAATAGTTGTTACTATTGTAAAAACGCAATATGTGTTTGGATTTCCCCCCGGCTGAACTCGATTCCTCTGAAGTTGTGTCCTTGTCTATAAGATAAATGCTTCCACCGTCTGCATTCGTTTGCTCAATGGATTGCTCGAGGATTGTATCAAGTATCTGACGAGTTCGATCATCAAGTAACTGACTATCTACGACAGCCATATGTGTCGCGTGACTTTGTTTGTTCGATAGCAAATCGTCGCCCGGCTCGGACTTGTCAGTTTCACCATCGTGAAGCGTTAAATGTTTTCGGGTTTTACCGGTAGACATCAAATGCTTATCGGATACTGCCGGCCCTGTCCTGAGAATGGAATAGAAACGCTTCAGAATCTATTACACTAAAGGCGAGTTAAAAAGTAACTCGCCTTTAGGAGAGACTGAGCAATGATGGCATTGCCCGACATCAAATTTTTGCTGTGAACTATGCAGCTTGTTTTTGTTTGGCCAAAAACTGTGTGTATTTTCGTTCAAAGTCCTTAGGCTTTTGTCCGTGCTTGCTGATGAGCCCTTCCTTAAACCAGACGAAATGTTCAGAGCAAAATTGAGCTCTTTTCTGCTTGGATTTACATCCGTCGGCAACACATCTGTCATTTACAACAAGTGGAAGTACTTTACCTCCCTGTTGGGGGCTGCCTCCCTCTTTCTTTTTATTACTATGCTCGGGTTGATGAGTACTGGGTTTCTCTTTTGGCGCTTCCGACATGAACTATCCCCCTTTAAAGTGAGTGGCCACGCAGTTTACGTGACATCCTAGTTCTTATCGGACGTAGGGCCAGAAACTTGACTATCGACGGGATGCAGCTGGCTCAAGTCCATTTGATTCAGCTCATTAATATGCCATCCCTCAAATTCAGCAGAGCGCAGCATAGCAAAATGAATTCTGCCTTGCGGTATAATGCCGGCTCGATTGATTAAAAGTTCGACACCTTTACGGCACAAAATTTTTCGTTCAGATTGACGCTTTTCTTTCTGTAAGTTCACTATCAATTTCTCGAAGTCAACATCATCGAACTTCACAAAGTTGTCTTTGTGACCTCGGGTAAAACCTTCTATGGCAGCTAAACAAGTTGGTCTATCTAACGAAAATCCATAGCGAAAAACATCGGCAGGGCGAGTCTCTAAGGAGTTTCTATAAACCCCAGGCTCTAGTAGTTGGATTTCTGTTTCAATTCCTAGGTGCTTCTTCCACTGCCCCTGATACCACTCGGCAACTCTTCTGAGATCATCACCACCTTGGGCACTAAGAGCAAACGTAAGTTTTTTTTGTTCCCCACTCATTTTCGTTTTCGCAAGCTTAGGATCAAAGTCTATGCAGGGCCATTTGTCGACAAAGCTCTCTGGGAATCCCGGACACCCTGGCCTTCCTGATGCACTAAAGGCTCTTTTGAATTCTTCGAAATCAGCGGCTCGACTGAGCGCGAATTTTAAATCCTTAGACTTAATGCTTGGTGAAAAACCAATGTAATCAAAACGAGAGAGGGGAGTAAGAAAAAATTCTTTTTTTGTTTTGTAAGCAGGTATGAGGGCCGCCGGCAATCTGCGCAAAAACGAAATCCGCCCAGTTTCAAAAAGATGAAGTGCGGCGGAGTCTTCTGAAACAAAAAATATCTCCAATTTAGGTCGTTTCGGATTTCCGCCAAAGTAATGGATATTAGGCTCGAGCATCATGCTCTTGCCTCTTTGCCACTGCGACAGCACGTAGGGGCCGCAAAACTTCGAGGGCGCTGACGGATGATCCTTTGTTGGTACATCGGGCGGGAGCGGAACCAAGGCTGAAGCCGCTAGCTTGTATTCAAGATCCGAATCGGGCACCTCAAGCTCGAATCTTAAGATTTCGCTCGTGATAGCCTTGATTCCCAGCTCATTGGGTTTACGCTGTCCAGTCTGAATCTTTTTGGCGTTCTTCAACGTCATCAGCAAGCGTGCGTGAACGGAAGCAATAGCAGGATCAATGATTCTTGTGAAGCTCCGTACGTAGTCATCGGCTACGACTCTCGTGCCGTCACTCCACTTAAATTGTGGGTTTAAGTGGCACTCTAAAATCTGAGAGTTCTTCCACTGGCACCTCTTGGCGCCTTCAGGTCGCAAGCGACCTCTTTCATCATACCTGTAGAGGCCACGAAATAAGTTGGAAATAACGTAGTTAAGCTCAATCCCGTCTAGCGCGATTGGATCAAGAGTCGCAGGCTCCTCAAAGAGGTGAAACCGAAAAGTTTTGTCGGCCCCAAAGACTTGTAAGAAAAAAAGGTTCAAGAAAAAGAATAAAAACCAATGCTTCATGCATCAATCTTTATCGGCCCAAGGGCGTTATTGTCAAAATAGAAAAGCTACTGAATATTTCCGTAGCAAACAGATCTTGCTTTGGTAGTTCGCCCAAACGAAGGGCATGCCTTGGTTCCAAAATGTATGTATCTGCTTTGGAACCACTAAAGAGTTACTTCCAACAAAATAAGAGAGTTGTTCTTTGACGTTATTCTTTGATAGTGACTGGGTCAAAGGTCACGCTAATCGTGGCACCTTGTGCAGGTATGTAGCTTCCATGAAAGAATATACTGTTGGTTTCAGCGTTGTACGACCAACCATTCAATCGATTTTTATCTTCTGGCACAGCCTTACCATCAACGATGACAATGATAGTAGCAGGGTCAGGGACACGCGTTAGGTAGAACTGAGTCGACAACTCGGCAATACGATTTTGAATTGCATCAAGAGTCGATGCGAAGTCATCGCAAATGGAGCCAAGTACCCCGTCTGTTGCTTCTACCATTTCTTTGTAGCGGTAACCAATGTAACCAAAATCGTTACTAGCTTCACAAGCTTCATCAAAAATGGCCATGGCCGATACGCTATATCGCTTAATGTAATCGGTGCTGCCGGTTACTCCATCAAGAAATGATGTGTAGTGGCTGATAGGATGAAGATCTGGATTGTCGTAGTCAGCTAATACGGTTGCACCATCGTGAGAGAAGTCGTCTTCGTCGCTCACAACAATAACAGCTAAGAATGATTTTTCACGCAGAAAGCCTTGGTTGTAGTTGCTTTCTAAAGAGTATTTCATGCTTTGAAACGCGCGCTCGTCACCAGATCCAAAAATTCCTTGGATAACGTTATCTTGAAAAATTGCTATCACGTCGTCGAGTCCAGGAAGGATAATCGGATAGGTAGGGTCGCGATCGCCCTCAAAGCCTCGAAACTTGGCACGCTCCGGTTCATTGAGAAAATGACCACGATAGGTATCTGTAGGAATTACCGCAATCTGAAAGTCATAGTCTTTTTGCACGAAAGACGAAATAAACGATTCAAAGTTGTCAGCTAAGTTCTGCTGATCATCTCCCATTGAGCCGGAATTGTCTATAACCCAAAGGATATCAAGTTTGTTTGATATATCAGCGTCGGATTGTTTAAAGACATTTTGATCAGCTAGCAATGAGTAAGTTGGATTCACCTGCCCGCAACCCGGCAGAAACAAGACAATTAAAGCTGCAAGAAATAGTATAGATACAAATCCAGGCGGAATAATTTTCTTTAGATTAATGATATTGGGTTTCATGTTAGCGGCCCCCTTCAAACAACGCGCAAGAGTCTTACCAGTGAGGAATTTCGTCTGAGAGAACGTACCGCTTTTAAAGGCTCATCGAATAAGCCCTACTAGACTTTTCGACAGTCTAGCTAAGTCCTTGAGATCCAATCTAGTTTCGAAACAATGGTAGGTAACACCCTGAATTCACTAATGATGTAGTGGTGGGTCTCATTGAGAGTCGCTGTAAGTATTCGAAACCACTCGACACTCAAAATTTCGACAAAAACAAAAAAATTGCACCCGACAAACTCTTTGACGAAATTCTCATACTTTTTTGTCGAACTTTTATTCGTTTTCACGAATTCCATTTAATCAATTCGTTTTCAAGCATCTGGTACGAGGCTTCATGCTAAAGCAGCTCCCCTCAATATCCAGTATACCAACGACACAGTGATGCTAACTACGTGACGCTAAGCCATTAAGCTTGACTAGTAATTTTGCCTTTTCCGTTGATGTGACCTTGCGATTTAAACCCGTTGGTTGCTTCCGCATTAACATCTCACAAGGTACCTCTCTCTGATCTTACGAGTTCAACTGTCCCGCTTGTGACAAACTTTTTCATCGCCCCTTGGCGGCTTCAATAGAGCGAAAAATCAGTGTTTCAAAACCCGGTGTAGAATGCTTCGAAACCAGATACGCAAGCGAGAAGCGATAAGACCAGAAATGAAAGGGAAGGCTCTATGAAACCAGACAATATCTTTTTAAGAAAGCTCCACAATAACGCTGTCGAAAAAACCGCACAGTACCTAACTGCTGAAGCTGAGCTTATTGAGGCGTTAGACATAGTCGAAGAACATAAGGCCTTTCTTCGCCTTGGCTATGGAAGCCTTTGGACTTATTGCACAGAAGCTCTGAAACTGTCGGAGTCAGTGGCGGCAAGCTTTATTGGCGTTATGAGAAAATCTCGGGAAGTGCCCGAGCTGAAAGAGGCCATTCGAGCAGGAGACTTCTCGGTATCGAAAGCCAGAAAAATCGTCAGCGTCATCTCACCGGAAAACAAGCAGATTTGGATTGAGTTATGCAAAACCCTTCCATGTAAAAAACTAGAAAAAGAAGTCGTGCTTATTAACCCGAAAGAGACCGTCTATGAAGGTGCGAGACCGGTTCAGGAAAATCGAATCAAGCTAACGATTGGTGTTAGCGAAGAGCTTTACGAGAAATTTCAAAGGGCTCAGGACATCTTGTGTCAAAGAACTCAAAGGCCACTTAACTACGAAGCGACACTTGAGCAAATCGTGGAGTTTTTTGTCGAAAAAGCGGATCCAGTAAGAAAGGCCAAAAGGGCTTTTGAAAAAAAAGCCAAAGGTTCAAACGGCGACAGCAGTCGATCGAGGCATTCAGAAAAGGTCCACAGCACAGGGGCGACAGAAGATCTGAAAGTCGATGCTCCATTTACTAAAACGAGAAAAGCGGAAATCGGAAAGTCGGAAGAATCCCAAAGGGATACTAGCAAGCTAGCCACGGTGAAAAACGCGAAATGCGGCGAAAACTCTCATGAATACGCTGAAGTGGGTCTCAAAAGCTTAAACGAAAATGTCACAAACCAATTGTTCACAAGAACAGTAAAATTAAGACTGACAAGAAGATCCCTAAACCGTGAGCAGCGAGGTCATCGCAAAAACCTTCCGGCTGAAGTTCGTCACACCGTGATTTTACGCGATGGAAATCGTTATAAGGGAGGCACCTCAATAGAGGCTCTTCGTTTAACTATGATTTAGGCCAGATTTTGGTGACTTAAAAACAGCAGAGCCCAATGAAAGAGGATGGTATGAGTTTGGTTTGTCGTCTCAAACCAAACTCAATCTTTTGTTAGGAATTGCGGTTTAACCTGGCTAATAGCTTCCGTGAGCGGTTGATTCCTTAAAGCCAGAGACGGTCATTTCTATAAATCTGGCTCTTTCGGCAATCTCTTTTAAAGTGACAGCGTTCAAGTAACTCATGCCTGATCTGATGCCGCCACACAACTCGCTGACGACGTCAGATACATGCCCCTTAATAGCAACAGATGTCGCTTCACCTTCGGCAGCCATACCCTCTGGTAGCTCGCCTCGCCAAGAGACTTGCGCCGCTTTGGAGGCCATTCCTCTATAGGCTTTTCTGCCGCTCTTAATTTCTCCCGGAGTTTCAATTGTTCCCGACAACAAACTTCCGAGCATGACGAGATCGGCTCCAGCAGCGAGAGCTTTTACAATATCACCGGAAGTTTTAATCCCTCCATCAGCAATCAAACTGACGCCGCTCTTTGCACACACCTCCGCACATAGGGCAATCGCTGTTAGCTGCGGAACACCGCAACCCGTGATGATTCTCGTTGTGCACATTGAGCCTGGTCCAATCCCAACCTTTATGGAGTTGGCGCCGGCTTCGATAAGGTCTTGCGCAGCTTCTTCTGTTGCCACGTTGCCGGCGATTATTTCGACCTCGGGGTACTCGCTTTTAATGTACGAGATCGTTTGCATCATGGTTTCGCTATGGCCATGGGCTATGTCGATAGTTATCAGGCTACAGCCACTGTCGATGAGTGCTTTCAATCTTTCTTTGTAATCTCCCGAAACGCCGATGCTTGCACCGCAATCAAACCCCGCATCTCGAACACTTTTGTACTGCTCCACTTGATGATCAATTGATAAGAATCTGTGGAGGATTCCAAGCCCCCCCAGTTTGGCCATTGCAATGGCCATATTGGTCTCAGTCACTGTATCCATGTTCGCACTTATTAAAGGAGTTTTTAGCCGAAAGCGGGGAGTTAGCTGTGTTGATAAATCAGGATCTTTTCGCGATCTCACTTCTGAGCGGCAAGGCACAAGCAAAACATCGTCAAACGAATAACCTTTTTCTCTGTCCGCGAGAGTGCTGGGCTTAAAAAACAAAGACATTTTTAGCGACTCCTTCGATAGTCATAAAAAGAAGCTAGAAGCATAACTAATACTATTTGTGATAGCACAACAACATAAGAAGCCAAGCTCCAGCCAATGATATTTGGAATGCCCAGCACTCGTGAGGCTTGATCAGTCAGCCAGAACTCTCCAAAACTCCATGCCGCCATGACAGGGGTAAGAAAAAGGGCCCAGTGCCCCATGAGTTTCGCCGAGGATGCCAGAGCGTCAACCTGGCCGTCATCGTAGTTTTTATCTAACTGCACAACAAACCCGATAAACGCGTATCTAGTTATTAGATAGAGCCCGGGTAAGACAAATAGCAAAAGACCAATAACGATTCTTAGTAAGGCGCGAGCCGTTTCAATGAAGGTTTGTGCGATGTATTTTTTGAAGTGGTCCTTGAGAGGGCCCTTGTGATAGTGAGCCCACACGTAGATGGTGAGAGTGAGCACTGATAAAAAAAGGTAGGAGATCATTAAGGGTAGTTGAGCGAGAAGCCTTGTAAGACCGCTTAGCGGCTGTGTGGATTCTCGAAGCCAGGAGTTGATGCCTTCAAGAGCGGGCAGTATGAGGAGCCAGAACGGCCATGCCCTGTAGAGTGTTTGCGGCAAAGCCTTAAAGTGTTTGTTTAACTGCGTCAAATGAAGGATCCTACTTATTTAGAGCCACCAATTTTGATAGGTTCTTTGCTTCATCGTCAAGCCCCGGTGGCGAAATTGGTAGACGCACAGGACTTAAAATCCTGGGTTGGGTTAAACTGACGTGCCAGTTCGATTCTGGCCCGGGGCACCATTCTTTATTTTCTGTTTTTTCAGCCATTTTTATCAAGACCGCAAAAGGCTTTTTCAATTCAAATCGCACATTTAGACCATCGAGTGTCGGGTTCGAGAGTATCAAATCTAGGAACTCACGACGTTCTTGAGGCGATTTCGAAATCCACAACGATTTCGCAGAAGTAGCCAGTTCGAGAACGGTCCTCGCAGTTTCTAATACTACAGAGGTTAAACTCTTTTGGTGCATCTCGAGTTGCTCAACTAAAGAGTCTCGATTGGAGCGCACTCGCTGAAGTTGTTGGTCGAACAACGCTTTGTCGATCTGTTTGCTGATCATTAAATCGACGAGGGCGTCTCGTTGATTATCGAGCTCTTTCAATTTGTAACTGAAGCCTTCGATTTGAAGTTCGACAACTTTGTGGGCTTTCTTTTCGGTTTTGTTCAAGGCATCCGCAATGTCCTTTGCGAACTCATCACTAATATTAATTTTGTCGATTAGATCGCCAAACTGCTCCCAGAGTTTGTCACCTTGGATGTTCTCAAGCTTGGGATGAGACTGTTTCCCGTTCGTGCAATGATAGTAATGGTAGGTTTTGGTTTCACCCGTGGTTTTTATAAACTTCGTTTTGGGATCATAAATAATTCGACATCCGCATGAACACTTTAACCACCCATCTACTAGGGTAGTATGCTCATCCGTAAATTCACGTTTAGTATTGCCTCGCAAGCCATTCATCTCATCGACTTTAGCTACCCAAGCTTTCGGCACAAATAATTCGTGCTTCCCTGGGTAGCGCACTCCGCGCCACTCGTATTCGCCACGATAGAAAAGGTTTTTCAGACGATATTCAATGGAGCTTTTTGAATAAGACAGCGCTTTTTTACTAGAAATCAAACCTTCACTTAAAATTGTTTTTCTAATTTCCTCATAAGTGAATCCTTTTGATCTCAGTTCAAATTCTCGAAGAACAATTTTTCTATTGTTCTCAATTGGATCAAGACCAATGGTTGTTCCTCGATTCTTAATTCTTCCAGTAGCATTGTCTCGGACTTTTACAGTCACGTATCCAAGTGGAGGTTTGTTGCTGGGATACCAACCACTTTTAGCTTTTGATTCCATTGCATCAATAACCTTTTCGCGTGTTATCATAGAATTAGTTTTAGCTACTGCGATTTGGATATCTCTCGTAAATAGCTCACTGATTGGTGTATCACGATGAAGGATTCTTCTGTCGTTCACATAATGAATATTGAATTCACCAAGCAATACTAGTCGCTCGTTTTTCTCACCGTCAGTTGAATTGCGTGTTTCTCTGTCCTGCATATAAAATAGAACATTACCGACTTTTTTCTTCTTAACATACGCCATGGCTTCATTGTATTTCTTCCGATGCTGACTATCCTTGGCACTTTCCGCAAATGTAAACACATTGACGAGATTAAGCCCCAGCTCCTCAGCGTACTCTCGGCACTTGCTCTCCTGGACTTGGTGAGAAACGCCTCCGTCAGTTTGCTTGACGCTACTTACGCGAAGAATTGCCACTGCATTTTTGTTTCTATAATAGATTTCACTCATATATCACCCGACCTTCCAATTTACCGGATTGCCATCATTGAGCCCAGTCAATTCCGGTTCGAGTGATTCCGACTGGGTGTCTTTTGAATCCCTCAACTTTCTGAAGTAATCGAAAATTTCAACTATTTTAGCGAACTCTTCTTCAGTGACCTGAAATGAATCACCATTAGGTTTCTTGTAGGTCCGCAACTTATTCTTCGCTTCCTGCTCACTCATTTCGCTAGAAGCTGGCTGAGTTGTGCCATCTTTGGGGTTGTCCATAAAACTCACCTTTAGGGATTTCGTTTATCGGGGTGTCCCTAACCTAAGAAATCGTCCGATCTCCTAGGACAGGATATTGGATGGGCTAAAGTTTGTGACTTCGACCGCGAGAGGATGGATTGCCTTTCTCTAACGCGAAAAAGCTACCCCAAATATAAAAACGGCTTTAACCTATTGATGATGGGCGTGATCTTAGAATTACCTAGAAGAAGTACAGATCAGGAAGATGAGAATAAGGCTGTAAAGACATTCTCAGAGCTTCTCGAAAATAGTAGTTTAAGCAAAAAGGCTTATATCTATTATGAGGTCCTCTTTCGCCAACTTATGATGTGTGACGAGGCTAAAACTGGCATTCGCTACGATCTTGATGAACCCAAAGCACATTTTTTCTGCGGTAAGCTTGATCCTCAAGAACGTATCAAGCGAATAGAAAGCTTTCTATCAAGCCATCGAAATAAATCTGTATATGCATTCAATAGATTGACCTTCGACAAAAAAGATAAAGTTCGAGAAATTTCCCTCGATATTAAAAAAGCCCTGGAGAGTGTTGAATTAATCAGGGAGCGAGCAGAATCCGTAATTCATGAAGAGAACATTCCATTTATTGATTTAAAAAAAGAAGCTGAAGCGCTTCATAAACGTATTGTAAGCCAAGCCAAGAAAAAGATTTCGCGTCTTAACGGCGGTAGCGCTGGTTTTTTGGCTCTGGATGAGAACAATCGTCTGACAGTTAATATCACTCAGTATGAGTTCTTCAGGCATTATTGCCGAATTTATTATGGACTTATCGAGGCGCATTTTGCTCTAAACAACGTCAATGACAACTCTGATAGAAATGGCTGTCAGGCGTTTATTGCTTCGAAGTTGAATTTTGAATTCGGAAGCCATTTAGGAATGACTTTTAATTCTGAACTTGTACGCAAACGACTTGATCTAAGAACCAAAGATTCAAGTCATGCATTGGCTTCCAAAATTAAAATCATAGATTCAAAATTTGTAGAATGTCTCATTCCGGGACTCAGCTAGTCTAAGTATTAAATATCATTACAGGCATCTGTAACATTAGCTTTTCATCAAATTCGCGATGAGCACCCGGAGCTATGTCCTTCGCGGTCGATGTCACAATTCGGTTCTCAGCCTTCATACTGGTTTCAAGTTGGACGATGTCCGTTCGGCAAAACCAAAAGGAGGCTATATGCCTAAAAATAATGTGTCCCCGGTTACTGAAGCTAAAGTTACTCAATCCCAAATTGCCAAGCGAGAAGCACCGCAAGCGACTCCGAAATTCAAGAGTGTGATCTTGACGCTAGAATTTTGCGATCTGGTGCGGACAACGTCATCTGAGATTATCGAGAAAATGGCTAATCTTTCAAATGGAGAAAAAGAAGTTGGTGCTATGATTGTCAAACTCAAGAATGAATTTGATAGTCATGCGGATCAGAAAAATATTTCTGGTTCGGAAATCCGGAAAGCATTTAACGAATATATCCAAGTCGCGTTCGGGATACTTCCCGCAAGAGCTTACGATTACATGACAGTTGCGGGTAAAGAAGGAGTTTCTAGTCTGCGACTATCAATTTCGTCGCTTGTTGAACTTGCTAGATTATCCCCCGAATCGCTTTCTGCACTTCTAGAAAAAAATGATGAGTCGCACCTTCGAACGCTTTCATATCGAGAAATTAAGGCGCTAGTGAAGACTTACAATCGCAGAGCTCAAAAGAAAGAGCGAGCTTCAAATAGAACTACAAGTAAGAACTCCGACCTACCGTTCGGGTCTTCCTTCGATGCAAATATGAATAGCTTTTTTAGAGAAATCGACCGCGTAAACATTCCTGACGTTCCTCTGGCTAAGGTCGTTTCTATGAACAATCAGTTTTCAGAAAGAATGTCTCAAGAGAATCTTGTGGAAGAATTCCGAAAAGCGTTTGAAAAGGTTCGTTCTGCATTTTCAGATAAAAGGACTACCTCTGAAATCGACGCTTTGGTTGAGGAAATCGTCGAATGGCAAACGGGAAAGTTTTTAGAAAGAAAGGGGGCTTAATATGAAAGCCTCAGAAACTCCCGATATGTACGTCGAATTTTGTAATTTTAAGAACGTTAACAATCTTGAATACAGAAAGGCATGGGAGGTTTTATTGGATCTCCTGTGCGCAGTGTACGCCCATAATGCGACGAAGGAACTGTTGGAATACCAAGCTTCGTCGCTACCATTTTTTCACGCCTATTTTTTTGTCGTTAATAAAAATCCCTTTATGGATCACCTGGGTCCAGTTTTCGAGAGAACGACGCGCGAGTTTGGAAAGGTTCAAAAAGCTCAGCATTTTACACCCAACCCGATAGCAAGACTCGTTGGAGAGCTTTATCAATTAAGAGAAGAAGACTTCAGGGATAGGGACGATGTCTCTGTAAATGATCCTTGCGTTGGCTTCGGTGCTTTGATCCTGGGGTTTATTGGTTCATACAAACTTGCTAAACCTTTGAATATATTTATAAACGACATTGATCTGATGTGCTGTAAGGCTTCATTTGTGCAAATTTGCATGGCTATGACGTAAACGCTCCATCTCGTCTTATTGAAGCGGTGTATTTAGGGTGCTAAAAGAAGTTCGGTGAGTTTTTCATAGTCTTCGATAGTGTTTGCAAGCGGCAGTTCTTTTAATAATTGCGTGAGAGCTTTATAAGGATTTACACCATTAACCTTTGCCGTAATAACGAGACTGTAAAGAAGGGCGCTGGCATCGGCCCCTGCCGGTGTATCAGCAAACAACCAGTTGTTGCGTCCGATGGCAAACTTTCGGATAGCTCGCTCAATCATGCCATTGTCTGGGCCGAGTTGACCATCGCCTAAATACCTCGTCAGGTAAGAGTGTTCGTTTGTGAAGTACGTAAACGCCTGCCCAAGTTTACTCTTAGAGGGCACTTTGCTTTTGTTCTCATCAACGATGGATTTTATCTCGTCAAACAAAGGCTTTTGCTCTTTCTCTCTAAGCGCGACTTTTTGCTCAGGCGGCGCGTTGGCAAGGTCCTCCTCAAAGTCGTAGATTTTTTTATAAAGATCCATCACTTGGCCGGCGATCGACTTTCCTGCCTTTGCACCGTCCTTAGCCGCTTGCTCAAACTTTCGTCTTGAGTGCATATTGCAGCCAAATCTGATTAACGTTTCCGACTCAAGTGGACTGTAACTCTGAAGGCCATCGCATAGCAGCCGCCCTTTGTAATCGGCAAAGATATCTTTCATCGTCTGGCCACTTCTAGAGATAGAGTAGTCAAAAAGAACAACTTTTTTATCCTCAGAAGGGTTCATACGCGCGATCATCCAAGACTTTGTTTGCGCCTCCCTGCCATCCTCTTTAAGCACCTGCATAGCGGTCTCATCACAAGCAATGGCGTAGGAGTTAAAAAGGCGATCACTCAGCACATTGCGTATCGGTATGAGCTTCTCAGCTACCTGCACCATCCAGCGAGCCATGGTGCCGCGGCCAAGGTCGATGTCCTGGCGAGCAAATATCTCCTCAAGCCTGTAGAGGGTTAGTCCATCGGCGTACTTACCTGTGATAATGGCAGCTAAAAGCTCTTCTGTGGCAATTCCCTGGGGAATCACCGAAGGTATTGGCGCAGCGGTTTTGACATAATCACCACTATCCACTCCGTACTTAGCTCTATGATACTCGGTCACGCTCATTTTTGCTGGCTCGTACTTGAGCTTCTCTGAGACTTCCCAGCCAATAATCTTTAACCTCTGACCATCTTCTGAGAACTGCTCACTCTCTGGAAGTTTTACCTTCACAACTTTGCGCTCTAAATGCTCAGGCAATGCTTTTCGATGGCCACGTGCTTTGCGCTTATGTGAGGCTACCGTAGTTGCTGACTCTTTTTCGGCAGCAGTTGCGCTCTGCTCTTTGCCTTCATCGTTCACCGCCTCCAACTCAGCTTCGTTGAACGTCATCTTTAGCTGCTCTTCGGACTGCCAAGCTTCAGATTTTTTACCGTAATTAGAGCGCTGTAAAGATTTTAGCTGCTCACGAAGCCACGTGTTCTCTTGCTCAAAGTATTTTAACTTATCAATTTGAAGTATTAAAAGCTGCTCTAGATCTGCAATCCGCTGATCTTTTTGTTGTTCATCTGAAAAAAGTGATGTCGGCTTTATCATATATAGATGACTACAAACATCACTTCAATTGCTAAAGAATTTCAACAAACTTTTTCAAATTTTAATTCTGCGTGCGCTCGCATCTTCCAAATGTCATATCCCGTCAATAACCACTGAAGCTGCTCTGTGGATATGTGGATAACTTCGCTTGGATCTTTCTTCGGCCATACAAATTTAGCTCTCTCTAGACGCTTTTGCCATAGACAAAATCCGCTTCGATCAAAGTAAAGGATTTTAATTAAATTGCGCCTCTTGCCGGAAAATACGTAAATCGTAGAAGTACCCCGTATTTTCAAATTCAAAAAAGTTGTTAGCTTAGATTCAAAGACACAGGGAGGTGTTTGTGGATTTAGGGATTT
>PEZS01000002.1:0-103107 GCA_002778785.1 Bdellovibrionales bacterium CG10_big_fil_rev_8_21_14_0_10_45_34
TTGGTTTCTTGGTTTCTTGGTTTCTTGGTTTCTTGGTTTCTTGGTTTCTTGGTTTCTTGGTTTCTTGGTTTCTTGGTTTCTTGGTTTCTTGGTTTCGAGCATTCTACATCTAGTTTTAAAACACTCATTTTTCGCTCTATAAAAGCAGAGAAGCGCCGACAAAACATTTTGTAAGGTGTGGAACAGTTGCACTCAAAAGAACGGCCAGAAACTCTTTATCGCCTGTTAAAAGAGCAGCCAATAAGCAGTCGAATTATTAAGTTAACTTTCAAGAAAATGAGGGAATTGCTCGTCAAGTGTAAAGGCTTAGCGTCACGTAGTTAGTGATGTTTTTTTAAGACGTGCCAAGGTTTATTCACGAGTCAGTTGCGTTCTGAAAGGGCGTACAACACCGGATAGTACTCAGGCGCTGCTGCCTTACAAAAGGACCACTTGCACCAAGTACGCGACCGACACTAGGCTTGATCAATCAACACGGAAATCTTCTTCAAGCACTCATCGACAACCTCTTTTGAAGCCTTTTCGATGAATTTCGCTTTCCTGATTTTCCAATCAAGGTTTTTTAGATGATCCGCCAGAACAGCGCCATTTATCTTTTTTCCAGTCACCCTTACCTCAAAGGGATAACCCTTTATATTGGAAGTAATGGGGCAGCAAATCGCTAAACCTGTTTTCTTATTATATTTTTCTGGGGAGAGAATCAAAGCTGGTCGCGTGCCCATTTGCTCATGCCCAGCCTGCGGCGTAAAATTTAGCCAAACTATGTCGCCCCTACTTGGTACATATCCCACTACCAGACCTCATTGCCTTCACTTTTAAAATCTTCTTCGGAATGCAAATTGGTTTTTGTAATTTGATCCAGGAGGGTATCGAGAGAATACTCTTTCTTTGCTGGAAAGATGATAATTGTGCCGTTCTTAGATTCAATTTCAACTTCCGAATTTTCACTCAAGTTTACTTTTTCGATGACGGCTTTAGGGATACGAACTCCTAATGAATTCCCCCACTTTTTTATCTTTACAGACATGGTTACTCCTCTGACTAAGTATATATAATGTTTATACTCCTCGCAAGGCAAATATAGCAAAACGAGCCTTTTTGGCCGCCCCGGTAAAAAAGGCGTTAGAGATATGGGGCTTTTAGAGAACGCTGTAATGGGACCTCCCCTCAAAAAAAGAGCGGAGCTTGCTGAAATCGCTCAGTGGCTTGAGAGTCATATGGCTAAAGCTCCGAGTCCTCGAAACCGAGCTTGATTTTTGGGGCCGGCAGTCCTAACCTCCGAGCGAAATACATCACAGAATGAAAGAGGAGCGTGAATATGGCAAAGCCAAGAGTCGGTATTAGTGGGTTCGGACGCATCGGTAGAATACTCTTTCGAGTTGCGCACGAGGAGCTCGACATTGTAGGTATTAACGATCTTTCTGATGCTCAAACCATGGCGCACCTCCTTAAATACGACAGCACCCACGGCCAGTTCAAGGGCGAAGTAACATTTGATGAATCCAGCCTTACTGTAAACGGCAAGAGAATTCCGGTGAGTAAGTGTAAGAATCCCGCTGAAATTCCTTGGAAGAATTGGGAGGTAGACCTAGTTCTTGAGTGCTCTGGTGCCTTCAAAAACAAAGAAGACTTCACCAAGCACATCGATGCCGGAGCAAAGAGAGTTCTTGTGTCTGCACCGGCTGAGGGGGCGGACTTAACCATCGTTTACGGAGTTAATCACACTGAATACAATCCGGCCAAACACACAGTCATCAGCAACGCCAGTTGCACGACAAACTGCTTGGCGCCACTAGCAAAAGTTCTTCACGAGAAGTTTGAGATCGAACGCGGTTTCATGACCACCGTTCATAGCTACACAAACGATCAACGCATCTTAGACGCCGGCCACAAAGACCTCAGAAGGGCCCGATCTGCAGCCGTATCAATGATCCCAACAACCACCGGAGCAGCGAAGGCCGTCGGAATGGTTTTGCCTGCGCTAAAAGGTAAGATTGACGGCACCAGTATTCGAGTGCCAACTCCAAATGTAAGTGTGGTCGACTTTGTGGCGAATACAAAAAAGTCTGTCGCCGCCGCGGCCATTAACTCTGCACTTACAGAAGCCGCTAACGGAGAACTCAAGGGCGTTCTTGCGGTTGAAAAGGCGCCACTTGTGAGCTGCGACTATATTGGCAACCCTTATAGCTCGATTGTTGATTTGCCATCCACTATGGTTTGCGGCGAAAACATGTTTAAAGTTTTCTCATGGTACGACAATGAAATGGGTTTTTCATACCGCATGGTCGACTTTGCTAAATACATGGCACAAAAGGGATTGTAATCGAGGTCTTTCATTCGTTTTGGTAGAAAACAGTAAATACTTTCTTGAGGGCTTTGATCCCACGGTGCCTGAGACCAATTAGAAACAAAGAAGTCTGGGTGAAAAATCTTTTTTAGTTTGAATTTTTTAGCGGAGGAACATTGGAAGTTAGCGGTTTAAACGGAATACGAAGCATCGAAGAGTTAGAACTTAGAGGCCAAAGGCTTTTTTTGCGCCTGGATTTGAATGTTCCATTTAACTCCGCGGGAGAAATCTCTGACGAAACTCGCATCCATGCTGCGCTTCCGACGATCCAGTATGCTTTAGAGAAGGGTGCAAGAATTGTTTTGGCTTCCCATCTTGGAAGACCCAAGAAACCCGAGGATCGAAGCAAATTTAGCTTAGAGCCAGTTGCTAAGGCACTCAGCCAAAAACTGAATGTAGAAGTGCAGCTCATTGAAGAGCCAGACTCTGATGCCCCGAGGGCTCTTTTGCATAACATGCGCCCTGCTACTATGTTGCTTCTTGAAAATTTGCGTTTTGCTGAAGGCGAAGAGAAGAATTCCTCGAGCTTAGCTGAAGTTTGGGCGAGTTATTCAGATTTATATGTAAACGATGCATTTGGCTCTAGCCACCGTGCCCACGCCAGCATATCAGCCCTGCCAGGACTCATGAAAGAACGGGGCGTCGGTTTTTTGATGAAAAAAGAAATTGAAATGCTCGATCAAGTTCTTTTTTGCAAAGACCATCCTTATGTGGCCGTCCTTGGTGGCGCAAAAGTGAGCGATAAGATCGATCTTATCGAAAACCTCATCGACAAGGTTGACACTTTTTTAATTGGTGGAGGCATGGCATACACATTTTTAGCGGCGCAAGACAAGTCGATCGGCAAATCCATGATAGAAAAAGACAAAGTGCGGTTTGCCAAAGATCTCATGGCCCGGATTGATGCTAGAGGTAAAAAGATTCTTATTCCGGTAGACCATGTTTGCTCAAAACAGTTTGCAGGCGCCCCGGTTGCAGAACCTGGAAGCAGCATAGGCGACGACTTGATGGGGCTTGATATTGGTCCCGCTACTGTGAATTTGTTTTCTCAAGAAATCAGAAATGCGAAAGTTGTTTTTTGGAATGGCCCAATGGGTGTTTTTGAAAAACCACCTTATGAAAAAGGAACTTTTGCAATCGCTAAAGCCATGAGTCAGTCTTCAGGCATCACAGTTGTCGGCGGAGGCGATTCGGCGGCCGCAATCAATGCATCTGGACTTTCAGAACAAGTGACACACATTTCTACCGGAGGCGGCGCAAGCCTTGAGTACCTTCAAGGCATTACACTGCCTGGTTTAAAAGCTTTGAAGTAAACGTTAGGAATTTTGCTATTCGGTAGAAGGTCCGTTGATTGCCGTAATCCGACAGTATACTGTGTGACAGTTGACTTAGTTGTAGACTACGTTCTTTTTGCGATCAACTCGAGTATGTGCTTGGTAGGGGGATCAAACTGAAAACAAAAATTTTAGCTGGCAATTGGAAGATGAACCTCAAAGTCGAAGAGGTGAAAGCCTTTTTTGATGTTTGGAATAAAAGCTCTCTCTCAAATCGTACGGGCAATCCGAATGGCAAACGTTCACAAGATACAGGAGTCATAGTTTTTCCGCAGGCTCATCTTCTGGCGCTCTGCCTTGAGCATGGCAAGAACGTGAGAATCGGCGCGCAAAACTGCTACAGCGAAGATACTGGCGCATTTACAGGCGAATTGTCGCCTGAAAGTCTTATGTCTCTAGGCTTAGATGTTTGCCTCGTCGGTCATAGTGAAAGACGACAGTACTTTGGCGAGACCGATCAGTTTTTGAATCTAAAAATTAAAGCCCTTCATAGAAACGCTATGACGGCCATGTATTGTGTTGGCGAGTCACTTGAAGAGAGAGAATCCGGGCGAACGTTTGAGGTCCTCAAAGAGCAGCTTCACGAGGGGCTTAACGAGATCTCAGATTTCTCTCGGTTGATAATCGCCTATGAGCCCGTTTGGGCCATAGGAACCGGTAAGCAAGCCAGCGCCAAACAAGTGGACGAGGTTCACTCATGGATCGACAAAGAGCTCACGGAGATGCTCGCTTTTCGAACCGCAAAAGGCGGCATGAACGGCCAGCCTTTGCAAAACGCACAGACGCGGAGCTCCTCGAGCGTTCCAATACTCTACGGCGGCAGTGTAAAACCCGAGACGGCCCCTGAGCTGGCAAGCCTTAAGAATATTAGTGGGTTCTTGGTGGGAGGAGCTTCGCTCAAGCCCACAGACTTTGAAAAGATAGGCCTAGCGATTTTATAGGAACATAAGGGTCAATTTCTTCGGACCTTGAAACAGAAGGTTATATCTTTTTCATAGCTCTGATTTCGAGTTGAAGCTTGGGTTAGAAGTGAAGGATTATTTCGGAGACTCGAAAAAGGAGAGCTTATCGTGAAAGCATGCTTTGTTCAAAAATGTCTCTGTGTTTTACTTTTAGTTTTGGCAACGTCTCGCGGCATATCAAATAGTCAGACCTTTGGCCTTCAGGTTTCTTACACCATTCAAGTAGAGGTAGCTGTTCTTGATGTGGCCTGCGTTGAATTCTTTGGAAACAATAACGAGAGTGAAGGCTTACAGCTTTACTTCTCCCCTCAAAGCTTTACTGAAGCGAACAGAATTATGACTCAACGGGATAAGGCGAGTATGATGCTTCCGTCTGGAATGAAATGTGAGAGTCTTACCAAAGTGAACGCATGGATTCACGAAAAGTCGGACAAAATCTTAGAAAAAATCAGTGCAAACGGTGGATTTAGAAAAATAAAAGTCGGGTTCTATAACGGTGAGAACAAAGCGAATCTAGATAAAGTGGCTTTTGAAAGGGCACTTGGACAAGTGGTATACTAACGCTTTGCCAGGCCCTGATAGCAAATTTGTGTCCCCGCAGAGTCGAAAAACAGACCGCCTTGGGCATTTGATACCGACTAACTGCATCCTCCACATAAGTTGAGCCTAAAAAGCTGAAAGTAGCTTGTTGTCTCTTGGCGGCAAATCATTGTAGACTAGCCAGCCTGTACTTTGTCTTTGTATTTCTGGAGGTTCAAATGGTGGGTTTTGTAGCCGTATTGCACATACTTGTTTGTGTCTTTTTGATTTTGCTCGTGCTGGTGCAAGATTCCAAGGGCGGAGCACTTGGCGGGCTTGGCGGAAGCTCGGGTAGCTCCAATTCTTTACTTGGTGCAACAGGTACAGCTACGTTGTTCGAAAAGATGACAAAATACGTGGTTGTCATCTTTGCAGTGACAACACTTATACTCACTCGGTTCAGTGCCGAAAGCGCGAAGAGTGTTTTAGACGTTGGTAACTTACCTCTACCTACAAACTCATTACCTGCGCAGCCTGAAGGCGCGGCGCCAACCGAAGCTAACAACGCTGCCGGTGGTGCCACTGATGCTGCTGCGCCTGCGAATGCGGAACCTGCAGGCACGGCAGCGCCCAAGGCGCCGGTTCAACCAAATAGCGAGGCTCCCGCTAACTAATGAAAAATTGGGTTCCCCTCGCGGGATTACTCATTCTTGGGATTAGTCTCATTTTATTTCGAGCCCCAATCTCAAAGTGGCTTGATTCGAAACCTCACGAAGGTTTGCCTGTTGGCTCATTGATAGAAGTTCAAGGTAGTGTGACGGTTTCGATAAATGGTCATTCCAGTCTCGCTCAAAATGGCGACCCGGTCGTATCTGGATCAACCCTCTCGACTCAAGATGCCAGCACGATGGTGCTATTAACAAGCCATTCAGAAGAGATTCTACTTCAACCCAAATCTGAAGCCATTGTGGAATTCGTGAATGAAGACAAAGAAGCAAAGCTACTTGTTATAACACGAAGGTACGGCAGAATTGATGTAAGAAAGAGAAGCCCCGACTCTGCACTCTTGATAGTTGGAGACCCCACGCAAGAGGAGTTAACAATTACATTTACTTCGTCTTCTCAGAATGGCGCAGTTGACTCACAGTCGGGATCGCAAATGAACCCTGGTGCCTCCGATATTTTGAATATTCCGGCTGACTCCCAGAAACCTTCAGGCGAAAACACCGGCACGCTAGCGAATGATTCTCAAATCGCCAATCAAGAACAAAGTCAAAGCCAGCCATCGCCCACGTCAACTATCGCTCCACTAAGGCCAAATGATCCGCCACCCAAGGGCAGCTTGCCCAATGAATACATCGCCGGTGTCGTCAGAGGACAAAAGTCATTTTTTAATCGATGTTATGCAGACTTTTTAGCAAAAGGTGCCGTAGCAAATGGCGAACTCGTATTTAAATTCACTATTTTGCCAACCGGACAGGTAAGAGATATATCTCGCGCCAGCGGAACCTTTAGCGATGCCCCTCTCGAGAAGTGCATCACTAAAGTTATGGAACGGCTCTTGTTCAAACCTTTTGAAGGCGCCTCCATCATCGTCAACTATCCCATAAAGTTCGACTGAACCGGTCGGATCTCGCGGCTATAAAAGAATATCGAAGACGCGAAATGAATGACGGCTTGTTAACTGGGTGAACGCCTTGACAAGTGTGCCCGGGTGAAATGTGCTAGCTGAAAGTGATTGTCTCTTCTTTTAAAAAAAGTGCCGGATTTATTGTGGGTGTGTTTTTTGCCGCCGGCTTTCATTTTATTTATCCGTTTTTTCGCTCTTGGGAATTAGCCTACGCAGGCTGGGTCTATATCAAACTTCAAACTTTAGCACTTTTGAATGGGCGTATCTCGTTGGGCGATACGCCGTTTGAGTTACTACCCGATTTGGCCTGGGGTAGCGGAGTTCAACAAGTCTGGGGGCTAGCAGTTCCGCTACTCTATTTGCCCTTTGAGTGGATCTCGCAGACTTTTTGGCAAACTTCTTTTGGAGATCGCATTGTCTTTTTTATCTATTTTTCGTGCGTTTGTGGCGCAATAGGTTGGAGCATCTCTTCCCACTTTCGAAAACACTTTTGGCTGAGCTCTTTGGCTGTAGCCGCATGTTTGTTAGTGATTTTGATGGCTCCCCTTTTTGGCGGGCTGCTATCAAAGACGTTCAGTCACTATGACGAATACGCCTTGATGGGAACGTTGTGGGCCCTGTTGGGGTTCGCCCTCTATTTTCATAAACATGCATCAAGGAGTTTACCGCTTGCAATTTTCGCCGCCTTGGTTTTTGCTTCACTTCCTCACTTTCGCCCCACACTGACGGTCTACTCATTAGGATTTTGGCTCGCGACACTCGTTGCCTACGGGAATAAGCAAGAGCCTCACCGCCACAGAACCTTTGTTCTCACCAATATTCTTTTTGTTGTGTCGGCTGTCGCCCTTCTGTGGCTCAATCAACACAGGTTCGGCTCCCCACTTGAGTTTGGCCACAACCTAAATAGCTTTGGCAATCCTGTGAAGCTATTTGAGTGGAAGTTTGGCGCTCCCATTCAGCATGAGTCTCTCATCGCTCAGGCTAGCGATCTCATTAAGTCTATGACTTTTGATCGAATTTTAAGCGGCGACACTCATCATATTCCCGAACACGCCGATGTATTTGGAGTTCTGCGGTCCCGCTCGCTTTATGCTACAGCCTTTAGCTGGTGGGACTTGGCTTTTTCACTGGCGGTATTTCTGGCTGTGATATTTCGCCTGTTGGTGAGCCTTCGCCGCACAACAACCTGGCGTGATTGCGGCGAGATTTTCTCGACAAAGATTTTACTTTTAACAGGCATTCCATTTTTAGGGCTGTTTGTTTTTTATATGGGTCACCAACACCTCGCCACACGGTATTTTTTAGATTTCTTTCCGGCGTTGGTGCTATTAAAATTGTCGTTTGTTGTATTTGCTTGCCGAAAGCTATTTAGCGGCTACAAGTCAGGGTCTACTTTACACGACGCGAGCGCTGTGCTCAACTCTAATGCCGACAGGTTCGACACCCGGTATTCCAACCATATTAGCGCTGCACTCAGTTCTGAGGCTGACAGACTCGGCACTGAAGATCCCAGTCACGCGCCGACCACAAACGCCTTACCTAAAAATCGTTTCTTCAAAAAACTAATCTTTTGGTTTCGCGCACACCGAAGAGCCGTATTGGCGAGCGGGGTGATTGCCCTCATCGCTATTGAGCTTTATCAATTCGTTGACCGCAAGACTCACTTTGTTTTGGCACAAAGAGAGCTTAGAACACTTGATAACGGTCTTAGTTTTATGGGAAGATACGGATCGGAGCGAAAACCAATTCCCACGCGTGTCACATGCACAGATTCGACACGCTTTGATCCGCTCACTTTTGGCGATAAGACGGGTTGGTATCCAGATCAGGACTGCCGCGTCAGCATGGCTACCCAACTTTTTTTCGAAGACTTCACTTGCATCACTCTCCGTTACGAAATGGCTGACCCCGAAAGTCCTTTTACTTCCATTATTGCACCGAGGGTGAAACAAGGTATTCACTATTTGGTTGAGGTTAATACAACTAAGGAAGCAAATTTGTTCGTAAAAACGTTTTGCAATAGCGCCGGCTCTTACCTAGCATCTACCGAAAAACCAAATGATGACTCTGACTTTGGTTCTTCTTCGAAAACTTCCGGTCCGGCCGACACCTCCGACACTATCGGTAATTCTAATTCTGCGTCTGCCCATAATTTCACCGACTGGCGATATCGTATTGTTTTCATTGGTTGGATAACGAGCGAAGCATTGAGCCTTGAGCCCTTACCACTAAGATTGCTTGAAGTTGCTGTTGATTAGCATCGCCTTCGGTGTTGAGACTTTGGTCGCATTGACCAAAGTGTATAGACTATCGACGTCGAACTTTTTGCCAATTTGTCTCAAGTTGAAATAACTAAATTCGTTTTATTCCCCGCCTCAAACTAGATCGCATCTGACCGAGTCTGAGACTAAATCGCCTTAAAGTAGGTCAAATTTGATTCCGATTGATATGGGTCGCTTGGTTTCATTCAAGTTTCTGGAGGTCGCGTGTTCCTAAAGAGCAAATCAGTCTGCAAAAAACTGAGTCGCATTTTAATGGGTCGTGCGGTTACCGCATTTTTTTCGGCAAGTTTAGTAGGTGCAATACTTCTTTCTGCGAATTCGTCTTTTGCTTCAGGTGATTGCGCATCTGTCTACTCGTCAATCGGGGGCCGAACATATGATTGCCAATGCACAGATGATCCCGCGGTTCGGGAGATTTGTTCCTCAGCTGGATTCGGTCCAGGAGCTGCGGGGGACGCCGGCGGAGACTTCGTTTTCTCTAACGATGGCGAACAAACCAACTCAGGCGGCTCCAATCAAAACACTCAGCCAATTTCGTGGGGGCCCAATCCCGGCGGGTACGGCGTACCTGATGGAAGCACTGGCAGCGGCGACAACAATGACTCACAGACCGGCGGAGGCTCAGAAACCAACTCTCCAATTACAAACGAGCAACAAAGTATTTTAGACAACTGCCTCGGATCCTTCGCGCAGGATCAACGGCTCATGGAGCAAATCAAAGCGCTTATCGAGAAAAATCCGTGGGCGGCCGGTTGCTTCTTTGCTGGTATGGGCTTGGCTCAAAAACTTACACAAGCTTCAAGCGAATATAAGTCTTATGTTAACTCAGGCGGCGACCCACGGGCTGGTGCAGGTGTGGGCTCCTTCGGAGCGGACAGTTTGTTGAACGTTATGGTCAAAGGCGCTAAAGGGTTTTGGCAGGGTCTAATTTCTCGCCTAGACGACGCAAGGAACAAAGTTAGCAGCAGAAAACAGCTTGCCGAAGCTAGTGCGAATATGTGCCAGAGGCGGCCTGCGAGTTTAACAGGAGTTTCCTACGAAGAAAGAATGATGGCTCAAGAAAAGGCGAAATCAAATGAAGATCCAATCACAGAGATGTTTCAAGTCCTTACCGAATTTGCCGGGCAAGGTGG
This sequence comes from Bdellovibrionales bacterium CG10_big_fil_rev_8_21_14_0_10_45_34, assembly GCA_002778785.1. Lineage (GTDB taxonomy): Bacteria > Bdellovibrionota > Bdellovibrionia > Bdellovibrionales > 1-14-0-10-45-34 > 1-14-0-10-45-34. The sequence goes on from PEZS01000002.1 coordinate 10,208, forward strand.
CCTTGACGCCGTTGAGTGGACCACTAATCTCGAAACCGTCAAACTGATCACTCAGATCCCAAACTTCGGAGGTAATGATGCGAACCCCGGGGATGCACTATGCATAAGAGGGCCATTAACTCCCACAAAAGACAATATCCAGAAACAAACAGACAGATTCAATCAATACATCAACGGCATGCAGTGTAAGCAATGGGGTGAAATTGGATTAGAGCTAATCAATCTTTATGGCACAGGCTCTCTCGCCTCTGCAGCGGCAAGATCTGCTTTTGTTGCAAGAATAACAAACACTATTAAGGCGACTGGCACCCTAGCTCGAGATGTCTATATGGCATTTGGTTCGGACGGAGCCACCCTTGGCGCTTTCGGCGCAAATGTGCGAATGAACATGCCATCAATAACAAAGGCCTTCGGCGACTTTTTTCATACGGTCAAGCCGTCAGGCACACCCGTTCGAATGAGAATTCAACATGTAATGGACGACGGCACCAAGGTTAAATATGACGTACAGGGCGCTGTTAACAATCATGGTACCCTTCAAGGTACCGCAAGAACTTTAGACGACGTCGGGCTGCCAGCTGCTATTACTGTCGATATACAGACGGGCGTTATTGGGGCAGGCACAATTGGTGGCCGAACAATAACAGGGGCAGAAGTCATTGAAATTTCTACGGTTATCCCGAAATCTCTCTCATACGGTGGCTCAGGGAACACTGCCACTCTCGCTCGAGACCTTACCTCATCAGGGGTTCCTATTGGATCACCAATTAAGATCAACGGCTCTGGCCTTACCGTTGAAGTTTTAGACGCGGGCGGTGCTTTTAACGTTGGCCACAGGTTACAAATGCCAGAGGTGAGAATGACTTTTGTAAGCACTGAAGGAGAAAAAATTTTTGGGACGGTTACACTGAGAAACGCAGGGCAAGACGTATTGGCGAAAGTAGCGGTAAGTGGTGACAAAGTTCAATCAGCACTCGCACCGGGAGTGTTTCAGTCGAAAGTTAATGTGCGAGACATATTAAAAAACTGTCAAAATCTGAACTGATTTCAAGATACCTTGAGGGGATTAATTTATGGGGCTAAGCCGGCGGCAAAAACTAAAGACTGTTTTCTCACTCACAGTCGTCTTGGGCGTCGTTATGATGTTTTTATTTCAGAATCTAACCACCAGCGGACCATTTTATTTGTGGTATTGCCAGAGCTGGCAATACCCACAGATTTCAGATGTAACAATTGAAGTAAATGCGTGGCATTTTGCAAAAAATGATGAGACTCAATTTTTTATAGTAAATAGTGATCACACGTGGAATGTGGACTCCCCAGACCTGGTAGTTAGAGGCGATGGACTTACGCCAAAAGCCTCTGCGACCTTTCTTGCCAAGAATTTCAATCAGGCCGGGAAGAACGTAATGGTTGTTACATCAAAGCCTGACCCGGTCCGTTTACGCTCTGTATCGGATGCTGAACTGCTGGTTGGAAGCGGAAGTGAGTCGTTAGACACTTGCGTCCCCTTCGAAGGAACTGCTCTGCTTCAAGAAGTCGAAAAACTCAAAAAGATGGCGCAACAAGTACTCACCATCCCGCCATCGTCACCCGAATTCGATGCCCTTTATGCTGGGTTAGCGGAGGGATCGCCTGTGATAGAGGTAACCGCGGCATACGCCAATTGCGGGACACTTGCCCATGGGCAGTCGCAAGAAAAGGTTGAAGGAAACTATTCCCCAGAGCCGCAGCAGTGCCCTAACGGTGGCAATCTCACATATACCTATCAAAAACTTGTCAATCGGACTTGCAACAACGGCCAACTTGTTTTTGTCTCTGAAAGAAAGGGTCAACTTGTCGCAAGTGCGGGCCAATGTAATCCGCCGTCTATTCAATTCACCGTCAACGGTCTGAAAAACATCACTGTCGATCCCCTTAGCAAAGTCAACTATGCGTGGTCTAGCCAAGGCGTCGCAACTGTCACCAGCACCTACTCCGCTACAAAATCTTTTTGTGGTGTTAGCTCCTTTGGTGCGTGGGAAGCAAAGACAACAAGTGGTGCCATTTCAAGTGCACTCATTCAGACTTGTCAGGCAGGCATCGCATTCACCTTAACCGTGCGTGGTGTCTCTTCAACTGGGCAAGTTGTCACTAGCTCTGTCGTTGTTAATGTGCGAGCGCCTAAACCCACTTTAAAAATCAACGCCACCGGCTACACTGTAGGTCAACAACCCACCTACACCGTCAGCGGAGCCGCGCCCAATGAAAAAATCTTCTGGCGCAGCACGAAGGATTACTATTCGACTGGTGAAACCGCCTCTTACTACGGGCACATCACTGACGCCACTGGTAGCTGGAGCGGCAAAGGCGGAATTTTTACCAGCTCTGACGCCGGCAACTGGATGAAGGAAGTCACTATCGGTGGGCGAGCAAGCTCCGTAAACTTTCAAGTCAAAAATGCTTCGACTTATTTGCCGCTCAGCTCTGTCGGCCCTACGAACCCAACCATTGATGGCGTCAACAGTCGCGGGGTGATCGGCGGCATTCAACACATGGAGGTCTTTGGAACATTCTCTTCAAGTGGCAATAGTGTTTTGATGAACTGTACAAGGGATTCAAGATCCGTTTCAATTACTTACCAAAGCGCTAGTCAAATCAACATTGCTTGGACTCCAAAAACCACGACTGCTTTTTGTAGCATTAATGTTTCCAACTCCAAAGGCACCTCGAATGCTATGTGGCTTGGATTTATTAATTAGTTAGTGTGTCGAAGTTTTTAGCCGCCAATTGGTTTCATTTTTAATGCGGGATGGGTAAATGACACAGCCACCTCCCCATAGCAGTCTTCTAGGAGAAGCTCTAAAAATCAGTTACAGATTTTTAAAAATTAACCGTTCTAAACTGACGGCCTACGTTGAAGCACTTGTATCATTTTAAAACAACCGTCTACTTAAACTGACTCAAAATTGTGCTCATTGCCGACACCCGACTTTCCGATAGGTATTTTAGTCTATTTTTTATCGAGGTACGTTTATGATTATGAGACTAATGAAATGCCTTCTTATACTTGTGAGCTCACTTTTGCTTTCAAGCTGTGGCTTCCTCACTGAGTCCATAACGAATCTCGCGGGCGGATCAGCCCCAGCAGCTATTGTTCTAAAGCAACCCTCAATTAAGCAAGTGCAACTTAAACTCGATCCAGACGACAATCAAAATATTCAGTCAAAGGCTTCCGTTAATTGGTCGTTAGAGAACGCTGAAGGGCTTGCTGGCCTTGTCTTCACGGCTCGGGCGTTCGCAGGTAACAGCTGTTCTGGAACTCTCTTAGACGAAACTGAAACCACCAGTTTATCTGCTTTACTGAGCGTGGTGCCGAACTCCCAAAGTAGCGTTAGAATCTGGGCGCGCCTTCAATCGCAGGAACTTCACTCCAATTGCGAAACCATTGAAAGCTTTGGTGGCATCAGCCTACTTAACGACATCAATAAAATTCCAACAGCCTTAGGCTTTCGCACGCTCATTCACGAAAACAAGCTCTTCTTTGCAAATGCAGATTCGGCGAAAGGCATGGAGCTGTGGGTATCTTCAGGATCTCCTTCCGATGCGCAGATGATCAAAGACATTTACACCGGGCCGGAAAGCTCAGAACCCCAAGAACTCGTCGCATTTGGCGACAAAGTTGTTTTCTCAGCTATCGACCCTGTATATGGTCGTGAACTCTTTATCACTGATGGAACTTCTGACGGCACCTTTCGAATTTCTGATATTGCGCCGGGCGATCTTTGGTCAAGCCCTCGCCACATGAAACAAGTTGGCAACAAGCTTTTCTTCTCGGCATACAACGAGGCGATAGGCTCTACACTATATGTGACTGAAGGCACGCTAGAGTCGACCAAACTCGTGAGCGATCCCCTGCCCGCTTCGCAAACCGCGAACACTTTACTTAATTTTTCGGAAGTCGGCGGCAAACTGCTTTTTCGAGTTAACAGCCACCCCACTTATGGAAGTGAATGGTGGGTCTCTGACGGAAGTGAGTCGGGCACTCAAATCTTTTTTGACTTAAACCCAGGCACGGCGAGCGGCTTGACCGGCAACTTCTTTAACTGGAAGTCAAAGGTGTACTTTCAAGGATCAACTGCCGCAGAGGGACCGGAAGTGTATGTGTCAGACGGAACTGTTGCTGGCACAGTCATGGTGGCTTCTGAACCCGGTGCCGGAGGACTTGGATTTCAATCTCCTTACGGATTCGGAAACAAAATTTTCTTTTCGCCCACAAATGTAGACCAAGAACCTTGGATATCAGACGGCACCCCCGGGGGCACAGCACAAGTCAGCAACATCAATGCAGGAAACCACTCGTATGCAAGAGCCGTAGGTGCTATTGGCGATCAGGTCGTCTTTCGCGCAGACAACGGCACGACTGTTGATCTCTATAGCTCTAATGGATCGGGAATCACAAATCTTGGAACTCTCATTTCGCGAACCTATGGTGGAAGCTTCACGCTAGCAACCGGCCTATTTGCTAGAGGTGATGCCAATCTCGGATCCAATCTCTTTTTTGGATTCCAGAATATCTACGACAAAGGACAAGAGATCTATAAGACCCTCCTAACAGGTGGAGTCTCTGTAGCCGTAGATGCCTTCACCGGCATAAGTTCTTCGGGAGCCCAGGTACTCGGAAATTTAGGTGGAAAAGTGATTTACTCAGCTTACGACGGCACTGAACCTGCGTTGTTTATGTGGGACGGCGCTACTTCGCCTATAAAGCTTTCCGAATTTAACATCTCGGATGGACTCGGCACCGTTACTGGCGCTTTTGATTTTCAAAGTCCCGACTCAAATGATTTTTATTACGCCTATAATGGATCACTTGGTTCTGGGTATCTACGAGTTCGAAAGTCCGACGGCTCAGTAGTGCGGATTGAACCCACAGCAACGTCTCTAAGAGTGCGAAATCCCAACACCTCGGGTATTTACAAAGGTTATCAAAGAATTGCTGCCGGACTGTTTATGGTGGACTGCGAATCCGACACTGCCGGCATAGAGCCCTGCGTGCTCAATGAAAATAATAACACGGTCAGCTTACTTAAAGATACGCGCGCAGGAGTAACCAACGCTACATCTCCTTCGCTGAACAATCGATCGATTGAATTTAATGGAAAAGTTTATTTTGGAGTAGGAGCAGCTGGAGAACTTTGGGAGACAGATGGCACTGAGGCCGGAACAAGTTTGCTTTTGACTATTCCGAACTCTGGAGGGTTCGCACCCAAAATGTTCGCTCGTTTTGGCTCTCACTTCTACTTTATAGGTAGAAATACCGATTACCGACTCTACAAGTCTGATGGTACTGTGGGCGGGACAACTTCTATACACACTTTTCCGGCTGGGCAAACTCCTAGAGATTTGGAATCAATCGGCACCACGCTCATTGTCTTGATGAACTCGGGCCAGGTGTGGACTTCTGACGGGGATACCACTACTGCCCTCCTTAAGGATCTTTATCAAGCTGCAGGCGGTTTTATGATGGATGACACCGTCTACAATGCCGGCAATAAAATATTCTTTAGCTGGAATGACGGTGCTTCGGGGTTAGAGATATTCGTTTCTGATGGCACCGTCGCCGGAACTGGGCCTCTTGAAATTGTTCCAGGAGCGACCGGCGCCGGCGTAAACGGAGCCTTCTTGGTGGCGGGCACGGGTCGGATCTACTTCTCTGCTAACGATGGAACTAACGGAGCCGAGCTTTGGACCTCAGACGGAACCATCGCAGGTACGAAAATGGTTAAAGATGGTTGTCCTGGAACTTGCGGTCTTACACCGATGAATATTTCTTTAACTGACGATGGCAGTATTTTCTTTCAAGCAAACTCGAATGGAGATTCGTCCCTCAGCGGAATCTGGCGCTCTGATGGCACAAATGCTGGCACCTATCGCCTTCGATCTGTCTATCCAGGTAGCACTCTAACTCTCGCATCCAAGGTCTTTCAAACGTCAGCCACACAGTTTTTGCTTATTGGAACGCATCCGATTCACGGGACAGAAATATTTAAGTTAAGAACAGAGTGAACCCGTCTCTTTTTGAAACTTGAACAACATTTCTCATTTTGGTACGCAGAAAAGCACCGAGCTGAACTGCCGAGGCAAGCTAGTGAGGCTCGAAGGTGTTGAGCATTTACACAGTGAGAACTCTTTCAACAACTCTTCCGATTGAATAAACAAACCAACGAGTTACACTAAAGTTTTACGATAAACAGACGCAATTATCTTAAACCTGGTGGTTTCATCTACTCTTTATTACGACCTAGAATGGCACCTTGATTGCAACCTTAACTTTCACAAAGAAAGAGGGGTTTGAGATGAAGCACATTTTATTTTTCGCGATCGCATCACTGTTTTCGGTAGGCCTTTCAGTTTCAGATGTTACAAAAGGGCAGGTAGAGAAGTTATCTGTTAGCGATATCGGGTTTACTGCAGCTAACGCAGGATGCTCCGGTTATGCAGTTACTTCCGCTTCATGCACGATGTTCGTCATAGATTGTGGAGAACGAAATCTTCGCATTTCCTTTGCCGGCGCTTGTTATTAGTAAAGAAATCGTCACATTCCGACGAGGAATTAAGACTTAGTTTATTTTATATCGCTGCCCGCTGAGAAAGTGAGCCCAACGATGAAGTTTCATAAAACTGAATACTTTTTGCTCGGGACCTTTCTCTTGGGAATATACTGGATATTAGTTAGGGACACATCATCTGTCCCTTCATTAGAGACCCCTGCCGCGACGGCATACCCATCTCAACTGAATAGTGACCGCTACCTGGATGGGGATCAAGAATCCGCGCAGTTGCAAGAGACACAAAAGAATGGCGGCATCTCTCAGACCTCCCCAGCGGATAATGGGTCGATAAAGCAAGTAGCCCCACCTTCGGAAGCTGCTGATTTGATTTCTGGTTTTGAATCCAATCCGCAAATGCTACCCTTGGATGCCAGAAAGCGCATCGATCAAGGACCCAACAATAAAAATCGAGATTGGCACTCCGTAACTGATGAGCGTTCAAAGGCAGAGAAGCTCAATATGTTAGTAGAAACTTTTAGTGGCTCCAATGCTGCCCGACGAATTTTGAGTACCTCTATGGAAGATATCGACCTTTCAGAGGCAAAAGATCAAGACGAATACTTATGGGTGGAATGGAATTCAGTACCCAAAGCCAATTGTAATTTTGTAAACGAAAGACAGGCACCTTTAGTCGTTAAAATCAACGAAGAGGGTAAGGTAGATTCGGCAGCACATATGGCGCCTTATGAAAACGTTCCAGTCAGCGATAATTTTTATAGTTGTGAGTTTCGACCAATGCAATTAGATGGACGATCAATAAAATACGCGTTTACCGTCGTCGCTTCCACGCCAGAATAATACAATTAGCCCCCTTCCTAGTTATTAACGCTCAGAATGCCTAGCCTCGGTCATCTCTTCGATAAGCCGTGCAACGCTAGTCTTCATTTCTACGATGAGGTTCTTTAGGTGTTCCTCATCTGGCGGGCGCCTACCTTTGCGGTTCTCTGGTTTATTTTCTTCTTCGGCTCGCTTTACGGCATCTATCGCATGAATAATTTCAAGAAAACGAATTCTTGGGTAAACACCAAAAGATGTCAAATCGCCGAGCTGCTGCTCAAGAGCTGCTGGGTAGGCGAACTCATAGATTCTCGTGGCTAGAAGGTGGAGTGCAATACCGTCCAGTTCTCCTGAGCCATTCAAGACTTTGAAGCCATTTTGAAACAACGATGCCAGCACCTTCGAAACTGCCTCACCCGATGCCGGCAGCTGATCCGGCCACTTTAGAACATCAATTCTCATTCCATTTTTGGCTGCGACCTGGCTTTGTTGAAAGGAGGTGCCCGTCATATCACTAATCTCACGAATTTTTTGAAGATCTACATCTGTCAGTACCTTCATTGCTTCTTTTACCCGTGTGCGCGCACTATCTAATTCACGGGCGTTGATATGACTTTGCACTTTCACGATAAGTTCAAGCGCTTCACTAAAATCATCCGAAAGAAACAGATTTCGCTCGGCATGCAGATATACAAGATCTAAAAAAAGATCCAGGGTGGCATCTAAACTGTCGGGCTTCCCTGCGGGGGCGATCGCCGAGTCTGCTTGTGTTGCCTCAGCGATCTTGATCCAGGTTCGTAGTCCTTGAGCCGAAAGCCGCTCTCGAGGGTCTCCCTTTTTTCTCGCAACGAGATATTTCGGGAACTCAGGTCCCATCCAAATCACTTCCCCCGACATCGGGTCTTCAAACTGATTGAGCTCTTCAATGACTCGCAGACCTTGCAGAAGCGACCTTACCTGGATAACTCTCTCTTCATCTCTCACGCTGGTGGTCCCGTTCGATTCGAATAGCCAATCAAACTCAGCTCGAGGATCTGGAGTCACGCCGCCCACTGGACTAACATCCGAAGCCTTCCTAGATAATGCTCCGTTAACTCCATTAGACGGCACTCTTGCTGACTCAAAGTGTTCATCAAACAACCCCATACAAATGCCTGGTGCGTTGGGTGTCCTGCCTGGCGCATTGAGAGCCTCATAGACACGCTCCCAACGCTGCGCCTCCTGAGCGAGACGGAGCCTCTGCTGCTGACGAGCTTTACGTCGCGCGCTCACTCTAGCATTTGATACGTCCGTGACCGAAACAACTAAAAAGCCCACGAAAGTTGCGACAAGAATACCTAGGTTCAACATCCCTAACCGACCTCACTAAAAAGGTTTTGAAAAAAAAGAGAATGTGCGGGGTCGAATCTATAATCAAGAGTGAGTTAAAAACCCGAAGCCTTTTGTAAAAAATCCATTCGCCAACTGCAGAAGAACAATCGATCAAAAAGGACGGCACTAACGGAAGTCATGTATGTAGTCAATTTCTGCTGGGGGCGAAGGATTCTTAACGAAATCTTGATAGAACTGAGACGACGCCTGAAGGGCCATCGGATTCGGTTCGTAAAAGGGCGGCAGTAGGTTGAGAGACTTCAGCTCTTGTAAGCTTTCTTCGACGGCATCTGACAACAAAAACTTGCGTCTCAGTAAGTCCTCAAGGCCCATTGCTAGTTCATCGGGCGTGAAACCATAGTTCATTACCATGTCTTGACCCACCCGAATGAGCTGGGTCAGGGTAAGCCTCTTCGACTGAAATAGATCAAATGCCGTCTGAAATGTGTTGTAAGTTGCGATAATTTTACGACCAAATTTATCGTAGTATTCTGGATCCGTATCTGTCGCTAAGTTAATGTAGATCCTCTCAACTGGGTCTCTTGCAGCGACGCGGGAGCGAAGTGAGAGAATAAGATCGATCTGCCTCTGTTGAGCGTTAAAAAACTCGAGAACTTTGCTCGCGGCTGAATCAGAGACTCTGTGTGAGCACAAATCCGAAAATAAAGAATACACGACAGCATCGCTTTCGCTGTCGTCTCCCCATAGGATCATGCGTGTGTCGTCCCCAAGGTGACTCCTTAGCTCCATCAAAGCTTGAACTTTGTATCCAACATGTTGTTTAAGCCTCGAGAGCATACCGGGCCTAAGATTCCTTAAGTTGTCTTTAAAAAAAAGACCATAAGGCTTAACCCCATCCATCTCGAGCTTGTTGCGGATTTTTTTTTCCATTTGAGGAGGCGATGCGGATACAAAATAGATCGGGAAGGGATCTTGTTCTTTTTCGAGATCTCGGCTGCTCGTTAAAGCACGAACCAGGGCCTTAGTACCTGGGACATTCTTTTTTTGAAAGGCCTTTTCGAGTGCTGTACGCAGAATTCCGCGCAAGCTCTCGAACTGGGTATCAAGGTAGGTTTTGTCGATATCCCAGACATAAACGAGCTCGGCAGTCTTAGCGTACTTTGATGTCACTAATTCAAAAAATGCCACATCCAAAGTCAGAGATGAAGCTCTCCTTCGCCAATCTGCCATACATTTGCCCTCACAACTAGAGCCCCCAAAGGCTCTGCATGAGAGCCGACCAGGCAACGCTCATTTTATAAAATCGCTAATAGCCTCAAAAGTAAAGTAAGAATCTGCTGTTAGCGGGAACTTCACTTGCTCGACAAATAGACAAGGAAAGCTCTTGATGATACTTCCTTGCAGATGCCTATGTCCGCTATCAGTAAACCCAGTGCCTCGCTCGTAGAGATCGTCTATGACAAGCCGACCCTTTGGCCAACAGATATTCTCTGTCGAGGAATCAAAGTGTGCAGTGGAAGCAGCGGTCAATCCGTTATAGATTGCGATCCCTTTGAGTTTTTAAAATGCCTTCGTCCAAAACTGACATTTACCCAGATTGTTTGGCTTTTTGGCCACGCAATGGAACTTGGATATGATCGCAACAAAGCCCTTGATCGAATTCGCCTTTGGGACTCTCCACAGCGCAAGAATTGGCAACAAACCGCCGAGGCACTCTTAACAGCTCCTATCGGGTTTCAAGTCTGGACTCATGAAAAAGCTTGCGAGCTTGGTGATCTCGCTCCGCTTCTTTACCTTTCAAACTCATTTTCTGATGAAGTATGGAGTCGATGGGAAATAACAAAACAAATTTTCGCTACCAAGCAGACAGGGCTAAAGTGGTTAGAGCTTGCCATTGAAGTTGTTGGCATTTGGGAGGCGTCGGGTAAGTTAGAAGACTTGCCCGTAGCGAATTCTGTCGGGGCGGAAGGTGACCTCGAAGTTTTAAAGGACTTTCGATTTCGAAGCTCACTCAAGCAAGAAACCCAGACTCAGGCTTATCTAAACTCCTTGAGCCTTCCACGTGGCTGCCGAATTTCATTGGTCCGAGAAGCTGATCAGTGCAAGTTGAAACTTCAACTTGAGGCTACGACCAAAACAGATTTCACCGCAAGTCTTTCAAAGCTCAGTATTATGTCTGACAAATTGGGCGATGTCTTTGAAACAGCAAGCGCGCCTTGCCAGACCAAGGAGAGTCGGCCTTGAATACCAGATTTGATGGTGATTTTTTGAAATCCGAGCGAGGCAGTAACGACGGGGAACTCGTCGGCGTTACAGGCGGTGCAGTGTCGAACTCCGAACTCCCTTTCTTTGAGGAAATTTGGATTGCAGAAGAGTCTCGCGAAACTGACGTTGCAAAAAGATTTGTCTCACTTTACCCAAACAAGGTTCGGTACTGCGCTGAAAAGCCCTTCGATTTAGAGCCCACAGGCCTTACAAAAAAAGAATTTGATGCCTCCAAAAGAAAACTTTGGATTCACCCATTTAAGGGCCAGTTTTTTAAGCGCTGCCCTGGTGCAAAGCCAAATCTCTCGTGTTGCAATTACTTTGTTCTCAACCTCGGTCTACAGTGCAATATGAATTGTAGTTACTGCTACCTTCAGAGCTACATCAATAGCCCTATGACTGAGATTTATTCCAACATTGATCAAGCCATCGATGAAATGCGGCAGATGAGCGCAGAGTATCCCGAATACTCCTACCGCGTCGGCACCGGCGAAATTGTTGATAGTCTTAGTCTTGATCCGCTCACGCTCTACTCGCGAAAACTCATTGAATTTTTTAGAACTATTCCCCACTGGCAGCTCGAGTTTAAAACCAAGTCAGACAAGGTAGACCAGTTTCTTGACGTCGAGCACGCAGGAAACGTCATTGTGAGCTGGTCAGTGAACCCTCAATACATTGTTCAAAAAGAAGAACACTTAACGGCCTCATTAACAGATCGACTGTTGGCTGCTCAAAAATGCCGAGTTAAAGGTTTTAAATTGGCCTTTCATATCGACCCCATGATTTGGTTTGAGGAGTGGCAAAAGGCTTATGCCGAGCTCGTAGCCGAAATAACAGGGCGTTTCACACCAGCTGACATTATGTGGATCACGGTCGGAGCGCTCAGATTTCAGCCTGAGCAAAGGCATATTATGAGAGAGCGGTTTGGATTCACATCTTTAGTCAGTCAGGCCGAGATGTACCTTTCTAGAGATGGCAAAATGAGATACGATTCAAACTTACGCAATGAAATGTTTCAATTTGTTTTTAGCGAATTTAAAAAGGCCGACAGTAACTACAAAGTCACTCTTTGTATGGAGTCGCGCGAATCGTGGGTTAAAACACTTTCTGGCTCCCCTTCTCGAAACCCAGAACTGCAAAGCCTCTTTAAACCTATCCCTAAGCCGAATGCCAGAATTTAGACGATTCGGAGTTTCCGTAGTGCTTTTGATGACTCCACCGACTTTTGCGCAAGATATCTACGCCCCTAGCATTGCCAGATATGTTTCTGAGACCAACCTGGAGCCTCGGGAGTCAGCACTCTTGATAGACAAATTTCAACAGCTCAACGCAAAGATTCCGTTTATCAAATGGCAACAGCCTGGGCTCCCACCGTCGTTCTTGAAGTCACAAAGATCTGACTCAGCGGAAGTTGCAGTTAAGATTTCAAAACGCAATCGTGTCTGCTTGTTTTTTGTAGAACACGGATCACATTGCTGGATTCAGATGGAGCTCAATAACTTACATTCGTTAGCTAAAACATTCTCTCGCATGGGATGGGTCGGAAGAACTCTACCCCACAAGAACGGCTCCTACCTTGAGCAAATTGGCAACCACAACATGGTTGCCGTTAATTGGAATACTGCTCCGGCGGAGGAGGTTTCTTTGGCAACTCTTCGATTTGCCGAAGGTAGCACTCAGTATGATTGGAGATTCCTTGCGCGTGCCCGACTCCACAGCACAGAAGGCGACAAGGCTTTGTATGAAGTTATCGATTGGAACGAGTTGTCCCTGCAAATAATTGCCACTCATTCGCTCTTTGTACTCACAGAAAATGGAGTTATTGAGAACCCACAATCATTTCACGCTACAGAAAAGTCGTCTCCACCCTGGTGGTCTTTTTTAGGCCCATTGTCTCTTCTTCTGCTATTGCTTTGAATCTATAAACCGCACTCGGCTTTTGCTCACGGGTGCCTCTACTCTTCCAATGACACTCGTAACGGGAAACTTTGCACGCAACACACTGACGAGCTGATCTACCCTTGACGGGGCAACAGAAAGCAAAAGCCCTCCTGAGGTTTGTGGATCTAAAGTTAGCCAAGCTTCATCTTCCGTAATGTCATCCCAATGTGTTTCAGACTCGCAATAATCTCGGTTGGTTTTGTGTGCGCGATTGAGATTTTTTGCACGTAGCGACTCCCTCACACCGGTAAGAAGTGGCAAGTTCCTCACAGACACCTTTGCCGACGTGTCACTCGCTCTCATCATTTGAAGTAGGTGACCTGCTAGCCCGAAGCCTGTAATATCCGTCGCCGCATGAATACCCTTCCGAATTTCAGCAACCAAAAGTTGGGGCACACAGTTGAGTTGGGTCATAGACTCCACCATTGAATCAACCCATTCTTTGCTCGCGACGTTTGACTTTAGTGCACTAGAAAGAGTTCCCGTACCAAGCGCTTTTGTCAGCACCAAGTAGTCTCCCACTTGGGCCCCCGAATTTGTCCATTCACTGTCGTCTTCTACAAAACCAGCAACACTAAAACCAAGTTTAAGAGTGTCATCGTCTATGGAATGCCCGCCACAAAGAATTGCCCCAGACTCGTTAATTTTCTCCACCGCCCCTTGCATGAGCGGCTGAAGCAGATCGAGACTCAAGACACTTGTAGGAAAGGCCAAAATGCTCATTGCAGTGGCGGGAGTGCCTCCCATTGCATAGACATCGCTGAGTGCATTCGTAGCAGCAATGGCGCCAAAGGCATGCGGATCATCCACTATGGGAGTAAAAAAATCCAAAGTCTGAATCAAAAGTCGCCCGTCTTTTAGATCCCAAAGAGATGCATCATCCAATGTCTGAAAGCCAACTCGCAGCTCGGTCGGTGTATGACCCTCTATCGTAGAGAGAACTTGCCTTAGAACTCCGGCGGGTAGTTTTGCAGCACAGCCGCCTTTTTTGGCGATTTGAGTAAGTCTGACTTTTTGTTCATCCATTCTAAACACTCCTGATAGTCGCCCCGAAAGATCACTTTTCGAGATCTTCGTTCGCTAGAAAACTTGTACATCGGATCATAATAATTTTTTAATAGTCGGCTAATCCACTGGGCGTGGGGCTCAAACTCGGCACCATCTTTAAATGCTGTTTCTAAAAGAGTGCTTATATGTGCAAATTCAGCACCCCCTAATTTCTTAGAAACAGAGGTCAATTGCTTAAGTCGCAGCTCGCAAAGATTCTCAAGTGAATATTCATTTTCCAAAGGTTCCTTAACATACTCATCAAATATATTTCGTATTCGTGACTCAAAAGGAACTACAACTTCGATAATCTCTGCAGATTCCAATGTCTCTTTCACCCCAACAGGCAGGACTCTGCGCCCTATGAGCCGGCTTTCATCTTCAGCGACAAACTTGTTAGAGCCGAGCTTGATCCATTCTACTGCTAAATTATTTTCGAACTGCACTTGGGTCGGCTGTCCGCCAATTAGCTCGCCAAAAGCACTTCCGCGATGATTTGCCAGCCTCTCAAGATCTAATGACGGCAAATTGCAGTCTCGAAGCAAACGCGATTTTCCACTCCCGGTTAGCCCAGACAAAATAACGGCCACCTTTTTGTTTTCAAGCTCTCTCAACAAGTTCGTACGCACACTCTTGTAGCCCCCTTCGACTTGATACACTCGCTGATCAACACTGCACAACTCAGACAACCATTCGCAAGCATATTTCGATCTGAGACCACCTCGGAAACACATAACAATATAAGATTTCATGTGAGGGCTTTGATGCCATTCGCTGGCAATGGCTTTTCTTTTTTGTTCAGTAAACTTAACGCCCAATTCGATGGCTGCTTGCTGACCAAAGGACTTGAAGGTTGTTCCTACTGCCGCTCTTTCGATATTGTTGAGTATAGGAGCGCACAAAAATCCATCAAAGTGACCAGCATCGTATTCCCCTTCGGAGCGAACATCTAAAAAACGCATCGGCAATGAAAGCGAGGCAGCCGAGTGCCCATCTATTAATAGCTGAACAACACTCCACGGATCAATTTTTTGGATATTCGAGGACTGTGACACTCCCCCTTTTCCTACCAACCTCGATGCGTGTCAATCCGAAGCCAGAAGCCCTTTGGGCGCCAATTCTTAGTCGGGTGGAGGCCAAACGTAGCTTTGTCGGGGAAACTCCACCCAGCCCTCTCGAGAGGGAAAGTTCTTGGGCTTTTCCTCTGATTGACCGTGATAAGACAAGAACGCCGTTAACGCACATATCAGTGAGTTAAAACCCTGCGGACTATCAATAAGCCTATGTAGGTCTTGCTGATAAACAAATAGACTTCCTTGCTTGGAAATTTCTCTGAGGAAGACATGCCGACTTTCAGAACTTTCCGGCGAATGCTTGAAAAATCTCAAGTGGCTTTTTGCGAGGCGTAACCCCAAGCCAATTCTCCACAAGCTTAGCTGCGGAAAAACTTCGACAACTCGGCAAGGTAATCGCGGAACAAGGTAGGTCGCACGCGCGGCCAATGGGGCATTATTTGCTCCAAGTGCATGCTGCATTTCAAATGGTTCTTCGAGCATATGAGAGACATAATACTCTACGCATCGATCAGTGTAGGGCGTATAGTGCTTTGTTCTTTTCTTTTTCTTTTTTTGGTTTAGATGGGCCGCTCGCATCCAAACGTTGTGTTCAGCGGTACAAGTTTCGTACGATTCACACTGAACCCCGCAATTTAAACAGAGCGGAAGCGAAAGTGGGGCATCTATTCCGATCAGTTGTAACTCGGGACCCATCTCTTGGATAAGGTTCAGCAGCTGAGAGTCAGCAGTAGAATCTTCTTTTGACTGAATTTTTAAGTGCGCGTGTTTTAAAAATAACCTGGCTGGTCCCGGATAATACTCCAGCACCGTCAAAGCTGTTCGATCCGCCTTAGCGCCAGACAAGGCGACTCCTGCAAAACGAACGACTGAGGGCATGACTGCCGCTTCTGAAGGCAAGTTCGAGCTCTGACTGATTGGCTGCTTTTTTGCTCGTTTGCTTGAAGAACCAGTTATGTGGTTTTTATCTTTGCCACCGGTTTTGCGGCTTCGAGTGTGTGGAACCCGTTTTTTTGACATAGTTGAACGACCTCCTCACGCTGCGTGGACTTAACCCAAACAAAAACACAGCCACCGCCACCGGCACCGCAGATCTTAATCTGCCCTAACTTGCCAATAACTGCCGCGAGCCGCTCAATCTCTGGACTCGAAAAAACCTTTGAAAGTCTCAAGCGCCACTTTAATTCTTGCGCGAAAATATCTGAAAACGAATCAAAATCTTTTTTTATTAAACTAACTCTCAGGTGTTCTGAAACTTGACCTAAACTTTTAAGGGCCTCTATTGTTTGAGCATCGCGTTCGACGACCTTTTTATAAACTTCCCAGTTATTAAGACCTGAGTGATGGGGGCGTCCCGTATAAACAACCACTAATCTTTCTGAAAAGTCTTCCACGTCATCGATGCAATCTTCAAGATGACATCCTGAATGGTCATACCGAATAATGTTGATCCCACCTCGCAGCGCCGGAACGTAATCTTGCGTACCCGTGGGAACTCCAAGTGCTCTAGCTTCTATATTGTGCGCGATTTCAATCATTTCTAGATCAGATAAGGTTTGCCCTTCTAACTGAGCCGCTGCCTTTAATAGAGAAATAACCAACGAAGAGCTACCGCCTAGCCCACCACCTACCGGCGACTGACTACTAGTTGTTAACTCCCAACCCCCTGAAAATTCAAATTCTGAGAGAACAAGCTCCTCGAGTCCAACTGTCGTGCTCCTTGCCACTTCTTTAAGTTTTAAGAGGCTCTCATAGCTGACATTCCTGTTCATTCCTTGAGAAGAAATCCTGATTTCATTTGTCTCGAGCCTTCGGACGTCCACTCTTGTCAGTATGGATATGGCAAGGTTGATCGTGTAAAACGGACCAAGCAGGGCATAAAAAGGCCAGAGGTCTAAAGTCCCCCCAGCCAAATCAATGCGAGTGGGCGATTCTACAAAAAAATTGTCAGGCGATCTCGACTGAGGTTGTGTATTCTGTCGACTCGTCGTCACGGTGTTACCCAATGTGCTTTCTCCTAAAGTCTCGACCACTGCAGAGCACATTACTTATTCGTAGTAGGCGGCGCTTGGTGAGAACCCGGCGCGCCAGCCGACGACTTTACTGATTCGTAGTGGGCGGTGTTGCTTCCTGAGTATCACTCGCGCCAGAAGGCGTCTCTGCCTTCTTCTCTTCTGCCTTAGGCGCTTTTACAAGCGTCTGACCCGGAAGAGAACTGATCTCTAGGGATGAGATCGTAATCACTTCATCCAGTTGATTGGTCCTAGCAAAGTAAGAGTCTTGCTTGGAAGTCTTTGAGCCCCATTTAAGGCTAAACACTTCTTTACCAGAATCATCCTTGAGCTGGATTTCTCCGTCAGGCTTATTGAGCCCACGCCCCTGACGACTGCCTAAAAACTCTTTTGCTTTCAACTCTTTCAAACGAGACAGCAACTGGCCAACCAAAGCCTGGTCTACTTCACCTTTTTTGTCTTCTGAGCCTGGCTGCCAGTTAGAACCCTGTTTCTTAATATGAATTTCAGCCAAATTTGTCTTCAGTTCAATTTCTTTAACTTTTTCTGGATCAAAATCAAACGGGGCAGAAGCATCCCTAAAGTCATCTGCTGTCTTTAGTAGCTTTGAAAGTGAGCTCGAGGCAACCTTTGCTACAAAGTTGCTACCGTCAATGACCGCATAAGCATCGTCTTTAACTTTATTAGAAAAACGAAGTTCCACCTTTGCCTTATCTTTCGTTGTAACTTCTACTACGAGTGCGGGCATCGCCAATTGATTAGCGGATCTTGTCTTTGAAGAATTTTCTTCAGCCACGAACTCGCTAATCCGAACTTCTGCTAGATCATTTAAGTAATTTTGAACCGTATCAGGATCGAGATTTCTTACTTCACCCTGTGCCAGTTTCCAGCTGACAGATGTTTTCTCGAAACCCAACTTTAATCTCGGCCAAACTGTTCGATTCTCAAGCTCCAACCGCTCAACAGAATTTTTGTCGATGCGCAAAAGCATTTTGTTTCGGAAGTTTTCGGACTTCTTAGTAACGAAGCCTTCCCATTCAGAGCTTGCAAGAAGAACTTTTGGCTCTAAGTCCTTTCGAATGTATATCCGGCCTCCAAGTGCCTTTTCATTTCCGATAGAGATTTCCTCTTTAACTTCGCCTTCGCCCTGAACGATCAGTTTCTGATTCGGCTCCAACAAACCGTATACTTTCAGGTCCGCTTCCGGTCCCTCGGCCACGACGGCTTCAGATTTCGCCTTAACCAATTGATCCAAAAAACGGTCAACCTCTGAGGAGTCTGCTTGATCAACGATAGGCTGCTCAACGTTCCATTGATTGTTGACCTTGCTTAAGACCAACTTTGCATCAGAATTGATGAGTTCCAGCTTTTGAATCTTCTCTTTGTTAATGTCGAGAATTTGAGCTTCCTTCTCTTTGATCGCCTCTTCTTCATTCTTTTTCTTGTATTCAAAGTAATAAACGTAACCAACAAATAAAAAGACTAATACCCCAAAGATAAAGGTTCCTCGAAAGCCCTTCATGCCCCTCTCCTTCTAAACCAAATCACACTCGATATGGCGAACAACACTAGTGGCAGAGGTATAAAGAAGAAGTAAATCATGGCCTGTATCTGACTCTCGTTTAAGGTTAAGCGGCTTCCACTCGCAATTTTTGGACGAATACTTATCAGATCATCCTCTTTTGCCAAGAATGAAAAACTATTTAGAGCCAAGTCGCGATTGAGCTGCTCATCGAGAAGTTGATTCGTTAAAAAATCACTGTCGCCAAAGACAACGACTGCAAAATCGCTTTTCTTCTTGGCTTCTCCCGGCGCAGCACTGTCCGCCGATTCTGATTTAGCAGAACCTTCTACAACTGCAGCAACCGCCAAAGGACCACGCTCATCTCTAGCCGGGTCGAAACGTACCTGCTGCCCTAAATCCATTGTTGTAAAGCTACCCTGGGTGGTTTTAACAAGCTCTTCAAAACGCCAGCTTTCATTGAAGCCTTCTGCCCTTTTTAAAGGAGAGGCCAAGTGAAACAGTGTCATCTGTTCTTGCTGCCCTTTTGAAAAACCTTTTGTGATAGCATGGGTATTAGAGTAACCAGCCCCAATGGCGAGAGCTGCGCTCGCACCCAAAAGCTTGCCAAAAGGATCAACAATGAACACATCTTTGAGCTCAACGCCGAATTTCGAAATCAGATCTTTTAAATTAGAACGCCTGCCAGGATCAGCAGCCACCAAAAGTCTGCCTCCGTCTTCAACAAACTTCTCAATAGCGGCAATCTCCGGCGCAAACAAAGCTGTTTGAGACCCCACAACAGCCAAGACACTAGCATCTTCAGGAATCTTTTGAGTTTCAACGAAATTGAGTGATTTCACTTCATAGTTTGACTCTTCAAGAGCTCTCTTAAGACGATCGGCTCCGTTTGGCTCTGTTGAGCTAAAGCTGACCTCTCCATGGCCGGTCAAAAAGTAAATCACTTTTTTTCCGTCCCGGGTAAGTTTAACGATGGCGTTAGCAATGCCCTGTTCGCTGAGATCGGTCAAAGTATTCTGCCGACCCTTATAGAGCATAATCACCGTACCAGAAGAGTCTATTCCGTATTGCTTCACTAAATCAGGGCGTTTTAGTACGTTCACGAATTCAGGCTTTACCTTGCTGGATTCCGCCTGGAACATTCCCATAATGTACTCGAACTTCTGTTTCTCTTGCCCTGAAAAGTTGTCATCCTCTCGAAAAAAAGCCAAAAATCTTAAGTCTTCGTCAAGTCCCTGCACCAGTTGAACGGTTTGATTCGAAAGAGAGTTGAGCTTTTCTTCTGTGACATCCCACTTTTTGTTATTTTTGTAGGCCACGTAGTTGATGCCAGTGAGTCCTACAATTAAAAGCAAAATCACCGAACCCAAGTTGAGCCCATGCTTTGTCGTTCTCATCGACAAGAGCTCTAAATAGAACTTCAAATCCTTAACAAAAGCACCAATCAATAGGGCTCCAGACACCGCGAAGGGAATCCAAAAATAATCAGCCCAAGGTTGGTACAATATTCGAGCGGCGCCACCTATAGCTGCAATGAGTGCAGCACTAAAAATGAGAATTTTACCAGTTCGACTCATTTTTACCTCCACCTTGCCGATTCAACGACTCTTTGGCTTAAGAAACAATAAAGCACAATCACACTTAGCATGAACGCGAAACCCACGGTTTGAATACTGCCGCGGATAAACTGCCCGAAGTGGTTAGACACTGACATGTGCGAAAGCACGTCCTTCACCACTGCGCTATCGACGGTCGAAGCCGACCAGGCAATAAACCATAGTGACAATGAAAGGAATATCGCAACAAATCCCGACACAACAACCGAGTCACCTAACGACGAAGCGAACAAGCCGACAGCTACATAAATTGCTGACACAAGAAAAAGTCCTAAGTAGGCCGATGCAAGTGGTCCCCACTGTACCTTCGTAAAGAAGGCAGTAGCTACCGGAAACGTCATAGAAACTAGAAGCAGTACTCCGACTATGGCCGCTGCTGCGAAATACTTGCCCAGCACAATCTGCGTAGATGTGACGGGGCTAGTAAGAAGCAAATCCATTGTGCGCGCCTTTTTCTCTTCAGTGAGTAGGCGCACAGTCAAAAACGGAACTAGGAACAAAAGGATGAGATTCAGGTTATATATGTGCCCTTGGATAACTTGTTGGTGCAAATTTGGCCCTTCGCCTCCACCTTGAAAAGACATTTGCAAAGACATCTGAGCAAATTGCACGAACATGTTATAGAAAAGAAAACTTGAGAAAACCATGAACAAACCAGCCACCGCATAAAATCCAGGCGAGGTAAAAAATCCTTTGAATTCTTTTACAAAAATCGTCCAAAACCCTCTCATACGCTTGTCTCCTTAGAGGTGAGTTTTAAGAAAATGTCTTCTAACGATTCGGTTTGAGGAGTCAGCTCCAAAAGCCCCGCCCTAGCTTCAACGGCCACTCTTGATAGTTCGTCAACACTTTCAACGCCGCCGCTGATTTGCACTTCAAACGTGCGCACTCCATCAACGAGATCGACGCCTTCAACACCTTTAAGCGCTGCGAGCTTATCTTTTAGACCGCCTACGTTGTCTCTCACCTTCAAGCGATACTTCTGATGGCCAGCCATGCGGTTGTTGAGTTCATCAAGAGTGTTCTTGGCAACAATTTTGCCTTTGTTGATGATGATGATCCTTTGGCAAGTTGCCTGAACTTCCGGAAGAATATGCGTAGAAAGCACAATTGTGTGGTGCCCTTTAAGGCTTTGAATCAGCTTTCTCATCTCCGCAACTTGTTTTGGATCAAGACCAACAGTTGGCTCGTCCAAAATCAAAATCTCTGGATCTGAAACCAATGCCTGAGCCACGCCTACGCGCTGCTTGAATCCTTTAGAGAGATTTTGTATCAGTCTTTTTGCAACATCCTGAAGATTCGTTTTCTCGATAGCCATTTCGACTTGCGATTTCAGCTTCGTTTTTGGAACACCCTTTAGTTTGGCCACAAACTTCAAATAGTCCGTGACAAACATATCTTGGTAGAGAGGGGGATGCTCAGGCAGAAATCCAATTTTTCTCTTAACTTCAATGGGGTTTTCGAAAACATCTAGACCGGCAATTTTAACGTCGCCTGTTGTAGGCGCCATATAGCCAGTGATGATTTTCATCGTCGTCGATTTGCCTGCCCCATTCGGCCCGAGAAATCCTACAACCTCGCCTTTGTTGACGGTGAACTCAAGTGAGTCCACGGCGGTTGTGTTCCCGTAGCGTTTTGTGAGCCCTCGAATCTCAATCATTCGGCCCTCCTCCTACTTAGCTGGATCAGTTTTAGAAATGACTTTACCGCAACCCCGAAATTGTGAGTGCATCACATTTTCTGTCAAGACGCATCGGTACGGAGTCACTTGTGGGACTACGCGCGTTATCAATGGCAATTTTCGAAAGCAATGTCGATGACAGTTGTCTAAGCAAATGGACGCCGCTTTGCTTTTTTCCAAGGTGCAAGGGAGACAAATATGGACATGCAACCTCAAAAGGTGATCGCGTTTTGGTTTGAAGAGTCTGGTCCAAAAAAGTGGTATTCGGCTGAGAGCAATTTTGACGATCTCATCCGCAGTCGGTTTTCTGAGCTCGCCGAAAAGGCACAAAGGTGCGAGCTCAGTGCGTGGCGTTCATCTGCAATTGGAGCCTTGGCTGAGATTATTTTACTCGATCAGTTTTCTCGAAATCTTTATCGCGGAACGGCTCGCGCCTTTCGCTACGACGAACTTGCTTTAGCTTTGGCACAGTTCGCTCTTAATAATGGATTCGACAAAGAACTTGCTCCCAGCAAACGAGCTTTTCTCTATTTGCCTTTCATGCATTCCGAATCCAAAGCTGTGCATGAAGACGCTGTGAAACTCTTTAGCCAACCGGAGCTTGAGAACAATTTGAAATTTGAAATGCTACACAAAAATATTATTGATCGGTTCGGCCGCTACCCCCACCGAAACGAAATTCTTGGCCGCGCCCACACGATAGAGGAGATCGAGTTCCTAAAAACCCCTGGCTCCAGCTTTTAGTGCTATGGAGCTGGCGGCATTTCTATTCACTTTAGCCATGGTGCCGCCCATCTAAAAATTATTAAAGTTTTATTTGTAACACTTTGTGGGGCCCAAGGCGAACCTGACCGATTTTACCCTTTATAGGGTGTATGTGCCTGACTTCAGAAATAATAACTTCATAGCGATCACCTTTTCTGAGATCTCTTTTTGCGGCCAAATTCTTTTGCGTTAAAATCTGGGCGGCCTCCTCAAGTGTTGCCTGGCTTAGTTCCTCACTCTTGTTTCTAGAAACAATCCCATGTGGGCCCGGGTAATTTCTGAGATGCATCCAAATATGATGTGGGTTTGCTTGCCTAAGTATAAGCAGGTTCTCTTTGGCGTTTCGCCCGACACGAAATCGATGCCCAGTTTTTAACAAGAATCCCTTTTCGAAGGTTTCTTCTTTTTCCGCAGTCACCGACGCGAGCGCCTCAATGACGCCTGGTTTGTTATCTCTTCTTGGAGTCTTATGTGCACTCTCTCCTGGCAATTCTTTAGGCCCAGCTCGGTGTCTGTTAGACTCTTTAAGAACTAATTCGTCGTACCGCTTGATATGCCCTGTAAGCTTTCTTTCTAATTTCTTGCGATTTTGATAGAGCAAGTCAGTGGCTGGTCCAAAGGATCCTTGCAACTCTTGAGTTTGAATTTTTTTGGTTGTTTCTCTCAGCGCATCTTCTAACTCTTGTTTTTGCTCAGCAAGCTTTGATAGGAGCTTTTGCTTCTTCTTAAGGATTTTATCTTGTGACGGCTGCTTAGAAGGTTCTTGACGTGATTTATGCTGTCGACCGATGTGCGATCGAAGCTTTACCGAGACTTTTTTACCTGAATTTAGTTGGAGGGTGAGAATAGAAGTCTCATGCAGCCAAGACACTGAACCAAAAGGAATGACTTCGCTTTTGTTTTTAGGTTCGTCATTGCTTTGGCTTTGGCTTTTAGTTTTAGAGTTGGCTTCGGTTTTGGTTTTGCTTTCGGTTTTATTACTTTTTTTTCTCTCATTTCCTTTAGGTCTGCCCACCATGAGACACGTTGAGTGCTCATCTGTTTTTACTTCGTAAACAACTGCACCCTTAAAGTGAGCATCGAAAAACAATTCAATGGGCTTTTTGACTTGTTTCTTCTTTTTAGAGATCGCTGGCGTCCAATCAGAATTTAAGTTCCCGCCAAGTTGAAACCTCGCTTCTGAAACCGAAGTAGGGATTGAATCGTGGCTCGTTTCGACTGGGGGGAGTCGCCAAACATTCATCCCCTTGTCGCCGTGAAAGCCCAGCAGGAGTTGTTCCAAATCGAGATTCAAAAAATTCAAGATTAAACTAGCTTTTTGAAGTGAAATCATCTCTGAAACAATTTACTAAATCCAAACAAAAAAAGCTAGAAAAGCTCTGTGGGACCAGGAAGGGCCGCCCAATGGCTAAGGCCACTGGGTCCTCTTAATACAGGTTTGCAGTTCGGCGATAGCTCTCACCGATTGACGACCTTGTTGATTTAACGCTGAACTTGCCTGTTTAAAGAACTCATCTGCACCAAGGGTTGTTGATCGCCAGCTCTATCCTTATACCAAACACAGCTTGCATCAGAAAACTTAATCTCAAGATTCTTTGCGGCAACGTTTGCTACGCTCATGACTCCGGGCTTGGACTTGCGAAAAATCGGCGTCACACAATCCACCGTGTAGCTGACGTTTGCTACTTTCATCTCAGCTTGAAAGTCGATCGAATAGCTACCTAAAGGGAATTTCAGCGGAGTTCCGTAAAGCTTTCTCACGTTGATCTGGCTCGCACCTGCTTTCTTTGCCAAATCGGAAACTAGTGCTTTAATTTGATTCCACTTGTAATGGTCCTTTGGTTCGGACGTCACAGGGGTGCCATCAAAATAGCTATAGCGCCCGATGGTTTTATCAAAGTTCCGTCGACTAAAACTCGTAAAAGTCATAAGCGTGGTATCGATAGCTGTAACATCCTTAAAACGGCTATGTGTTAGTGATTTGGAAGTCATATTCTGAATTTCGACGGTCGTGGAATCGGCTCCGCCCGCACTTGAAGCAGCGTCTTCTACAGCGGGTACTGTATCAGAACCGTCTGCGCTTACACCTTCACCAGAAGTCGGAGTCACTGTTCCGGTAGCGACAGTAGGAGCTACCGAAGTTGTAGCTCCGCCGCCTGCGGTTTGCACCGGCGCCGGAGTTACAGTTGAAGAACTTGCCGAAGACTGACCTGAGCTCCCGCCAGTCGCTGCCGGAGTATCACCACCTTCGGTTCCCGCACCAGGTTGCTGAGTAGCATTGGTATTTTCAGAAGTTTCAGCCTCAGCAGATGGATCAACTTCTTCTGTACCATTCGGTTCGACTTGCTGACCGCCTGCCTGTTCTTGTGAGTTAGGCACTTGAGGGATTTTCTGCCCCAACGAGAAATCCAAAACTCGTTTCTTCGAATTCGCAGATGGATCAAGTTTATTAATTTCTTTCTGACGGATTTCTTCTTCGTTAGTAGTCAGCCTTTTCAATCTTTCAAGATTGAAGACCATATCTATGAGAGTTGCTCCCTCACCGATATTGATGCTCACCTCGCCCTTATCGTTTGTAATATCGCCAATCACTGTTGCAATGTCGTTGAGGCCTTTTATCCTAGACACTGCAGCAGCGAGAGATTCCGAGTTAGTAGCCTTCTTGACTCTTGAGAGCTTAATGCTAGAGGCATCCTTCTGTCTGCGTAACCCTCTGAGTTCCATCGCTTCTTCTGATTTGTTATCTTTTGTATTAAAGAGCTTCAGGTCTACAGACTCGATGGTAGATGCAACTTTAGTGTAATCAACAAGAGCATTTTGAATTTTAGCTGCAAGCTGGTTTGCAAGATCTAAATTCGCTTTATTAGTATCCGTTTCTTTTGTTTTAATATCTGTTTTCACGTTGTAGGCAAGACGTCTAACTTCGACACGAAGTTTTTCTTCTTTTCCGTCGATTTCGACAGCAAGAACTCCAATAAAAGAAGCTTCGAAGTGAATGCTTCCGGTCTCGCGGAAAGCTCTACCTTCAAATTTTACAATTTTAGGAACTTTAGTCGTCGCTACAGAAGCCTTTACAGGTATTTCCGTCATACCTGCTTCGGTCTCGTCCGTTGTACTATTTAGTAAAGGCAGCACGGCCCTTGCTTCGAGCACAGCTGGCTCAGCCTGACCTTCGATCGTGTACGAAAGTTTTATCAAAACGTCTGCGACATCCACTTTGTCAACATCGCTAGCACTGCTATCGGTATTGGCTTGCTTTGCTACTTCGACTTTGCCTTCAACATTGCTGATTTTGGCAGCAAGAACTGGGCTATCTTCTTTAGCGCCAGTAAGTTTCTTAACTACATCTCGTTGAAAGTTAATAGCGTCTGATTCAGCGTCTACTGTTGGCCTAGACTTATCCAGCTCGCCGTTTTTCTTAATGACTGCTTTTATCTCGCCTTTCTTACCTTTTGGCCCACAGCTTACTGCCAGCGTCGCCATAGTAAGGAGCACGAATACCCTATACATACCTTTTCTCATAACGTTGCCTCCTTAAAGCAAACCTATTCATGCCTGATTTAAGCAAGTCTAGGGCCAGCCTCTATTGGGCCAATGCTCCGTAAAACCTACTTGATGTGTCTAAAATTGAGACAGGGCCGCAAATTGTCGCCTCAGCTACCTGTTCTTTTGAGTCGGACGACCCTTTTTTGTTTAGATGGGTGAAAGACTTATTCTACCCAGAGTTTGCGACGAATCGCACAGGCAAAAACCTTAAAGTAAAAATAGTCAGTACGAAAGCTGAACCGCTCAGACCAAGAGCTATGTAGAGAGATAATCCTGCACCATCAGCCCACCCCATAATGGAAGTCGCAAACGATTCGCAGAGGTTAGTTACCGACATAAATAGACTGAACTGAAAAGCTGCCAAAGTTTGCACGGTTCGCCTCATGAGAAAGGCATACTGAGTGGTGGTCACTGCACCTATCAAAATATAAAAGGCGGCAAAACTCACAAGAATAGTCAGCGGCGGCCAACCTATCGAAAACCCCACCTGAGAAACAACACTCAGTGCACTGCAAATTCCCACAACCAATACAAGAAGCCGCTTTTCATTAAAACGATCAATTCCCCAGCCCCCCAAAAATGCGCCTGCGGCTGTCGCGACCGGAACAACAAAAGAATATAGCAGAGCCTGGAGGTGCGACGGAAAGCCCATGCTTTTTAGTTTAGCACTCGCAATACCGGCCGTTCCCTCGTAAGAAAGGCCGACCGTAAAAGACAAAAGAACAAGAAGCCAAAAATTCACGCTACCTGTGCATTGCCAGATATCTCCGAAATACCGGGTGACTTGAGGTTTAATACCAGCCACATCTTTGGTTTCAACCAATCGTCGCTTCAAAGAAGGCAGTGTCAATGAGCCAAACACAATTGCTATCGTCCAAATAAATCCAACAAGTAGTGAGAGAAAAACAGGTGCTCCCAGATGATCTGCCAAGAATACACCAGCGCCCCCAAACAGGGATCGCCCCAGAATCATTCCCAATTGCATGAACGCATTGGCTTTACCCATGTCGTTTGAATCCACCGTCCGAACTGCGTAAGCATCGATGGCGACATCTTGCCAAGCAGCAAAAAGAGCGTGAGTCAGCAAGAGCCATTTGAGTTCTTGAATTTGAAAGTCTTCAGTAAAAATGCGTATGCACCCTAAAAGAGTCAGACCCATCATAAAGTTCGCGAATATAACTTGCGCTGCATACCTGGCGCGCAGAAAGTTGAGAGCATCAACAAATGGTGCTAGCAAAAATTTGAGCGACCACGGAAGCGCCACAAGCGCAGTTAGTAATGCAACTTCAGAAACTGGCACTCCACGACTTACCAACATGGGTGGCAGTGCCCACCAGATAAAACCAATTGGCGCGCCTTCAGACAAATAAATAAGACCAAGAACCCAGTTTCTGCGTGCCGAGCGCAACGTCAGGAGTTCCGACGCTCAATGCGCGAATTTGCGAAGTTTTTTTGGAGCTGAGGAAGAGCCGAAAGCAAAACAATCACACCCGTCAGCGCGGCGATGACGACTCCGGAAGACACCTCTAACTTATGGGCGATAAAAAAACCCGTTAGACTGAGCGCTATCGCCAGTGTCCACGTAAGCCTAAGGTGCCCTCTTAAACTTTTTGTGTGAAAGGAGGCCGCTATTGAAGGCCCCAGCATGAGGGCCGAGGCCAAAATTATTCCCACGGATTTGATCGCAAACGCAACGACAATCCCAATGACCGCGAAGAACTCCAGCTGAAGCCTGAGCGCTGATCCGCCAACAAGACCCACATAAACCGGATGTAACAGATAATATTTAAAAGCTGTTCGCCTTTGCCGCAAAAATATTTCGCATACAACAACGATGACAAGACCCACGTAGACATTTTGCCACGTCGCAGAGTCGACATCGCCAAGTAGTATATGAAGTAGCTCCTCGGGATGACCATGCCCACTTAACGAAAGAGCAAGAACGCCGACTGCTAACATAGATGAAAAAACAACAGGCAAAAAAGAATTGAGTGACCCGGGCCTTTTATAATCGAGCCAGCCCAAATAAACCGAAAGCAGCAATATAAAGGGCGCAATCAAATAAATGGGTGCTATGCCAATGAACATGGCAAGTGCAATAGCTGGCAAACTCGAGTGCGCCATAGCATCACCCATAAGCCCGATGGACTTCCAATCCATCCACGGAGAAAGTCGTCCCATCAAGTGAGCCAACAAAAGCAAAGTGGCAATCGTTGGTAAAAGTTCAAGTATCTCAGTGCTCATGTGAATGAATTAAACTCCCTTCACCATAGGCGCGGTGCAGACAGAGATGAAACTCTTCTGACTTCGGATCACCGTCGAATGGGCGCTCGCCCCCTAAACAGATGACTCGCTCAACCCATTTTGTGATAGCACTTATATCGTGACTAACCATCACAACAGCAGATCCCTGTTGAGTCGCAAACTCCCTCAATAACTCAAGCACTGAATCTAAATGACCACGATCCACGCCCTCGACAGTTTCATCGAGTATCAGCAGTTTTGGCTTATGTAAGAGAGCATGGGCAATCAACAGCCGCTGCCACTGCCCTCCTGAGAGCTCCTGAATTCTCGAATCAAGATCGATCCCCGAAAGGAGCACTCCCACCGCATGTTTTTCAAATGCAGCATCCTTACAATTAGCCCAACTCAAAAACTCCTTTGCCTGACAGGGCACCCTCAGCGGGGGCCTAAGCCCCTGCGGGATAACCGCCAGCAGCCCCGCGCGTTTTTTTTGGTCTGGTTCCGGCAGGTTTAAAAGGCGCATTTGGCCTTTTAAAAGTGGAATTTCTCCGGCCACCGATTTTACCCACAAAGACTTACCCGTGCCGTTGGGCCCAACAAGCCCTATCGTCTCACCCTCTGAAATAGAGAGATTCATATCCTCTACAAAGATACGACCAGCGATGCCTATTGTTGCATTCTCTAACCTGAGTATTTGGCTCATAGAAATGAGTCGTCCCTGTTCGGCTTTGGGGTTTATGGGGAGTCCTTACAATTATTGCTTCAGGAAATAACTCATTTCGTGTTCAAGCGCTACAGCGAAGAGGCCCGGGTGGACACTTCGTCCCTATCAGCATCAATAACGCATGACGCAAACACAAACGCTTCGGTCCAATGAGCCGAATGCGGCTTGGCCATCTCGAACACATTTGGTAGACCTTTGGCGCCCACCTTGAAAGGGAGCTTATGGGACGCACTATACAACTGAGACTTTGCTTCTTCGCCGCGTTAGTATCGCTTTTCAGTGCCTGTACGACTGAAAAGGCAGAATTAGGTACCGCAGACAACCCCATAAAGTTCTTCTTTGTTCCTTCTGTGGACGCTATGACCCTTGAGGATACCGGCAGAATTGTTCAGGCCTACCTTGAGGAAAACACGCCCTACAAATACAAAGTTTCTATTCCAGCGAGTTACGTGGCAGTGGTGGAAGCCTTTGGAACGGAGCGCGCCGACGTAGCCTCCTTAAATACGTTTGGCTACGTACTCGCTCACGAAAAATACAAAGCTCAGGCGAGGCTTACGGTCATTCGCTTTGGTGAAGACACCTACAAAGCCCAAATAGTCGCGCTTAAAGATGGTCCGATTAAAAAGTTAGAAGACGTCGACGGCAAAAAATTTGCTTACGTTGATCCGGCTTCCACCTCTGGATACTTGATGCCCGCGAAATTGTTTATGGATAAAGGCATTAAGCCTGCCGATTACATGTTTGCTAAAAAACATGACAACGTCATTACGATGATCTACCAAAAACAAGTTGACGCAGGAGCCACGTTTTATTCCCCGCCCGAAGACGGCAAGATTCAGGATGCGCGGAGGTTGGTTAAAACCCAGTTTCCTGACGTTGAAGACAAAGTGAAAATAGTGGCTCTGACTGATGCTATTCCGAATGATCCGATTGTCTTTCGAGAGGGAATGCCCGAGGAGATGAAACAAACTATAGTCGATGCACTGCTAAAGTTTGTTAAGACCGAACAAGGGAAAGATGCGCTCTACAAGCTCTACGGAGTAACGGACTTCAAAGTCTGTACGGATGAAAAATACGACGGCGTCAGGGAAATGCTTAAGGCATTAGGTAAATCCGCTCATGAATTGGTCGAGAAGAAGTGATGTCTGACATTATATTAAAGATCTCTCAATTATCTAAGACTTTTCCGAACGGGGTACAGGCTCTCAAAAATGTCTCGTTTGAAGTGAAAAGAGGAGAGTTTCTTGTTGTTATTGGGCTGAGCGGCTCTGGTAAATCGACGTTGTTAAGATGTATTAATCAACTTCATCAACCAAGTTCTGGCCAGATTCTCTTTAACGGACAAGACATCACTTATCTTGAGGGGCGAAAGGCAAGAGAGCTTCGTACCAAAATTGCGATGATTTTTCAGCAGTTCAACCTCATTGGCAGAAAAAGCGTGCTTAACAATGTGTTGATGGGGCGCCTTTCTAAGACAAATACCCTAAAAAGCTTGTTCGATCTCTTTTCAGAAAAAGACGTCGCACAATCAAAAGAATACTTGAAGCTCGTTGGTATTGAGCAAAAAGCTTTTATAAGAGCTAATCAACTTTCCGGTGGCCAACAACAACGCGTTGCTATTGCACGGGCGCTTAACCAGAAGCCAGAAATGCTCTTAGCAGACGAGCCAGTTGCTAGCTTAGATCCTGCTACTTGCCACACCGTTATGGACTACCTTGAAAAAGTGAATAAAGAGCTCGGCATCACGATAGTTTGCAATCTTCACTTTTTGAGTCTCGTGCGTCAGTACGCTACGAGAGTTATTGCACTTAAAGGCGGAGAACTTGTATATGATGGATCGCCGAATGACATAAGTGACACATGGTTTCAGACCATTTACGGAGAAAAAGCTCGAGAAGTTCATATCAACTAGCAGCTCGATTGGGGAGTTTGAATTCATGCGCAAACGGTTTCGCGGTCATGTTTTAGATACGGTTCTCTTTGGTAGTTTGTTTGTCGGTATCTCGTATCTGCTCTTCAAGCCTAATTCTCAACAGCTTCTTGAACTCGATAAAAACGTTTTGGTTATTACTGTTTGCCTCGTACTGGGTGCCTTTCTAAGTATTATTTTAGATTCGCTTCGCATTAAGACCCTGGGTGAAGTTCTTTTTGAGGCAGGACACCTTAAAGAGGCTCCAGAGACACTTTTAAGAACTTTTTGGGGCTGGCAACTTATTGTGTGCTTCCTCGCTTTTTTTGTCGCAGGCCTCCGAATCACTGAGTTCAGTTTTTACGAACTTTTTTCAGAACAAGGGTTCCTGGGCGCCAAGAGAATCTTCTCGAGCCTCATTGACCCTAATTTTGCCATTTTACCTCGAGCCATACTCGCTATCGTAGAAACAATTTTTATCGCTTTTGTTGCGACGATCCTATCCGTTCCCGTCGCTTTTCTTCTCAGCTTTCTCGCCGCCAGAAACATTATGGGTAAAAGCAAACTCACAATGATGATTTATGGCGCTGTACGAACCTCTTTCAACATCACACGCTCTATTGAACCCCTTATCTGGGCAATTGTATTTTCGGTTTGGGTGGGTATCGGGCCTTTTGCGGGCATGCTTGCTCTTATGCTTCACTCAGTGGCATCTCTTGCTAAATTGTATAGTGAACTTATCGAGTGTGTCGAAGACGGCCCCATCGAGGGTATTCAGTCCACAGGAGCCGACCCACTACAAATTATTTGGTTTGCCGTTGTGCCACAGGTAACACTGCCAGTTGTGGCGGTGACCATCTACCGCTGGGATATCAACGTGCGTATGGCAACCGTGATTGGTCTTGTCGGTGGAGGCGGAATCGGAACAATGCTTATTCAGTATCAGGGCCAGGCACTTTGGCGAGAAGTCGGCTGTCTGGTGATTGTTATTGCGATTGTTGTTTGGCTTATGGATATGGCAAGCGCCCATATTCGAGAAGCCATTAAATAATGCCGTAAAATAGTTCCGCCCTACTCCCAAGCATTTAGCCCTCCCTCTTGGGCTTTGCTGATTTTTGTATTCAATCCACCAGCATGCCTCTTCGATTTACAGCATCTACTCGGCAATAGCACTTCCCTCGCAAGCTTAAAAGCATGTGGTACTGATGGGCCAGTCCTGCAAGCTAGATACTATTTATAGTCATTTGATTTTCAATTTCACAATACGTGACTTCAGAGCCGCACTGTTGTTTTTTATGGCCTCCAATATTTTACGGCATTTCAAAGACTGACGGAGGCCAAAGGAATGAATAAAGTCTTTTGCTTTTTCAAGAACCTTCCCTTCTTTTGCAAAACTCAATTTCTGCCCACGACACCTAATCGTTGGAAGAGCCTCGGCAAGGGTCGCGTAGTCCAAGTTTTCTTTGGTCTTGCGGCACTTACTGCAGCGACTGAATCTTCACTTGCTCAAAACGCTAGAATTATTTCAATCTTTCAAGAACCTTCTGTTGAAGCTCGTTTAGGCGGTGCCGAAAATCCGGTGACGTTCTATGAAGATGATTTGGCTATGCCCCTAATGAATGTGAACCCGAAGCGTTTCGTTATCTTGAACATCGATGAACACTATTCTACTGAAGTGCCAGCGCACCTTGTCTCAATGCTTTGGGAAATCGTCGAACACTCATTAATTGACGGAAACCGCGTAGACCACCACGAACATGAAAAAGGCCCCTCGAGCGCAAGTTGCTCTGGCGATTGTGATCACAATCACGCTCAAGCGGGTCACGCTCAAGCGGGTCACGCTCAAGCGGGTCACGCTCAAGCGGGTCACGCTCAAGCGGGTCATGCTCAGGCGGGTCATGCTCACACTCACAGCCATTCTCATTCTCATTCTCACAGCACTGACACTTCCCTCGGTGAACGTGTTCAAAATATTTTGAAAGCCTCAATCACGAGAGATTTTTGGAATGAGTTCGGCAAAAAATTTAACTTCAAGAGAATCGCCATAAACCTAAGAAGGCTCGCTAGCACACAAGACCCTACTCACGCTCAAAAGGCTGAAGTTCTTAAGGATCTTGTTAGCCTATTTCCGTTTTCTCATGGCTTCGAGATGGCATCTGGACCGCTGAGCATCGCGGTAGCTCGGATTATGGGATTTGAAAGCGTGGCTCTTGATAGCGCTCTTGGTGCTATTGGTATAACCATTTCAATCCCAGGTCTCGACCCCGTCTGTTACATCGTCATTATGGGTTACGCCGCCGAGCCTTTTCGAAATCTTGTAAGAACAAGTCGCTTGTTCGTGGAGCCTATCTTAAGCGCAGTTTGGAACCCTATTGAAAAACAATTCTCACAAATTGGGTATAATCATGATCCACTTTCCCGTTGGCAGAGAGACTTCACTGAATCCGAACGACGTCGAAACGAAAAAGACTTAAAGATTTCACGACAACCACACCAAAACGATCTTTGGCTCAGCCACGTGTATGCGCCGCAAATGGAACTTTGGAACTCAGCGAATCACAAAACTCGCTTCCCCTTCCGAGCCCCACCCAACTATTTGGAAGTTTCGTTTGGTGCCAACGAAGTAAAACTTTTTGATCAGGATGAGCGACTATTGATGCATTTGGAGTTCTCAAACCTCAACGAACAGAGCAACTCTCGATTTCTAAAAAGGGTCTGGCTGGCAGGTGATCTTACGGCACGGGACAAGACAAAACTTCTTAATGCCATTAAATCGCTTCACTGGAACGCTAGAGATGCCGTCAAAGAAGTCTTAAAAGAGAAGCCACAAGGGGTTTCGCAAAGATTTTATGTGGAGTCGACTGCCGATAACGAAGTCAGGTATCACCCAAGCGCCATCGTCTGTAAGTTCTTACTCTAGGCCATCTTCGGCAAAATCTTACTCTAGGCAACCGTCGGTCAAAATCCCGACACGAAGTGTGTAGAGCTAAAGACACAACTTAAACATTAAGGGAAAATCAGCATGACCAGAACAATGCGGCAAAAGAAACGAATTAACTTGCAGTTTCGTCTTGTTCTTCCAATTCGCGATATTTAGGAAGATTTGTATAATAGTCAATTAGGGATTGGAGAGTTATTTCGGCATCAGAAGGTGCTTCAGCAGGCAATCCACTACGAGCCTTGCTCCAAGGACCTTCAATATGTGTTAAGTGACTCAGAGTATCGCCATCCAAGTTGCCGTATTTTTCTACAGCCCAATGCACACAAGCTTTTTGTTCCATAGAAAGATTGGACGGACTTCCAAGGTTGACATTATTTAGAGCTTTAAATCCTTTGTGCTTATCAAAAAGTTCACGCACGACTGGACCACCTCTCCAGGCCAAAATCTTTTCACCAAAAAGTGGTTTTGAATAGTGAACAAGTGACTCAACCTGAGCGTAGTAGACAATTTTTTGTAACTTCATATATGTCGAATTTCTAGATATTAGTGCCGAAGCATATTCAGCCACATCGAGCACATTTGCCGGCTCATTTGTAGAAATGACTTCTCTAATCTGTTCTACGGAAAACCGAAGACCAATGGCACTTAAAATTGCCATGATGTTTTGAATATTTGGAATGCTCTTTCCATTAAGAATTTTGTGAAGCCCCTGACGAGATAAACCTGCATTGTCAGCAAGATCAGATTTCCCTCTTGCGGCAGCTACGTCATTGATTGCTTTGATCAAATAAAGATAATCATTATTTTCTTTGATGTCAGGATTTTGGAGAGCTTCTTTGATATGAAGAAACACAGCTTGATCGTCACCTTTTAGACTTTCAAGCAAATATTCATAAAAGCTTGAGCCTTTGTTTTTATTTGCCATCGGTGTTCTCCTTTTTGTTTTTAAGATATCGTTCCCACCTTTTTTCTGCGAGTTTTATATCCTCCTGTTGATTTAGTTTTGTTCCTACATGCAACAAGAGAATCAATTCGTCTCCATCAACACCAAAATAAACTCTATAGCCAGGCCCAAAATCGATTCTTAGTTCGCCCCAGCTTCCACCCAAAATTCGATGGTCGCCGAAGTTTCCCATTTCTGCTCGCCCAATTCGCTGAGTGATCTTTCCATATTCAACATACCTGTTTTTTCTTTTTAAGAACTTCAACCATTCTTTCACTGGTTCAGTTCCACTATCTTCTTTGAAGAATTCAGCTTTTCGAAGTTTCGCTTCCATAGAACCCTTAGCTTTTCACCACTAAGGGTGTATTAAACTATTCGGCATTATGTCAACAACAGTTTACCTCATATGTTGTTTATGTCAATAATAGTGCACGCAAATGGGGTAAGATACTGAAATAACTTAAGAATCAGAACCTACCAATTGGCCAAGCAACTCTACAAAGAAGTTAAAGCACTCAAAATTAAGGGGGTTAAAAAAGAAACCACAAGGGGATTCGCAAAGATTTTATGTGGAGTCGACTGCCGATAACGAAGTCAGCTATCACCCAAGCGCCATCGTCTGCAAATTTTTGCTCTAGTCAGTCGGGCCAAAGCTGATCGACCGTTATTTACTCGATTGCATAAAAACAAACAAAGCTCTTCATGAAATGGACAGCGTAGTTTGAGTGAAAAGCCCCCTGCGTATTGGCTAAGGGGCACTGCGAGTTAGTAATTAAAATGTGTAGCCAACTCTTAAACCAAAACCCCAAATGCGAGACTCATCAAACGCGATGGGGCCAACTTTTAGTCTGGGATTGAGAGTTTGATACTGAAGCTCCGCTATAAGTGGACCATCTGCAAAACCCAACCCCGCCTGAACGCCCAAATCACCTTCAATCGTAAGACTCTCGAAGACCCCGGTCTTGCCAACGGGAATCAAATAGTTGGGGCCGCCAAATAGATAGAGGCTTGAACTAAGCCCAAAGGTCGCATTGGGTTCGACTGTAATCATGGTAAGCTTCGATTCGGGCAATTGCTCACTCCTTCCGCTAAATTCAGCACTATCAAAACGCCTATCGATGTGAATTACACTCCCTAACGTGTAACCGAAGCTTCTCACTTTAATGTCAGAATATCGAATTCCTATACCGGGTGCGCCCGATGACTTGATTTTCACTGCAGCAGAGCCACCAATTCCATTGATCTTTAAGTCCCAATCCTGAGCAAGAGAGTAGCCAATATTGACTCCAACACCTTTGGTTACCTGGGCACCAAGATTTTCCATTGTATCCACTGAAGTTGAACTCGTTTGGTTCGAGGATGATTGGGCGATCGCCTCATTTTCCGTCAAACAGAGCGACGCCGCAGCTAGCAAAACGAATGCAAAATTTAGTTTGTTCCCGCGGCAGTTCTTATCAAACATAACATTCCTCCAGATAGAATGATTCGTTCTTTCTTGGGCTTAAAGCCATGGGTCCTGATTTGCCTAATGACGACAACCAAAGAACGAAATGGTTTTGTGTGAGAGAAGATACTACTACATGCCTTCAGCACTCTGTGAGGGAAACATTTTCAATTTGAAAAAACTACTTTAGAGTATACGAAAGCGAAATGAGTCTAAAGCGACAGGAATTGTTCGACTTCTTCTTAACGGCTCTGCAATCAGAGATAACGAGCGCCTTTTTCTTCTTCATACACGGGAGGTGCCAGAAATTTCATTTCAATTTTAAGGACTCTAAGAATTGCCAGCAGCTTATCGAGCTGGATCTTTTCATGGCCTTTTTCTAGATCAAAGATCAAAGTCTTGCCGACCCCCGCTTTTTTCGCAAGGTCGCATTGGCTCAAACCGGCCCCTCTTCGACCTCTGCGAACCAAATCTTTTAACTGATCAACAGATTCAAGCGGAACCACTGCTCTTCCTTGCTGATACTGCTAGGGCGGTAAAATTATTCAATAATATTAATAGCTTATGCACACCTTAAAGATATAGCCTTGAGCGTTTTTTTGTAAACTAAAATATTTGATATTTTTTTATATTTTAACGCAGCAAACACTGCCCCGCCCCCTCCCCCCAAGGAGCCGAGCGTCCGAACACTTAGGAACCCTTATGCTCTTTCGACTGCTCTCTTTTATTCTGCTCTTGTTTATTCAATTCGTTGTTTATTTAATTCGTCTTGAGATTGAGTTGGAGTCGTACCTCTACGATCAGCGTGATTATATTCAGAAAGCAAAACGTAAGATGCGACTTCACTTCCAGATTTACCTAATGACCTGCACAGAAATCCCTCCTTCGAAATCTCTGTCAACTTTGATCCATCTCGCGCGAGGATAATCTCTGATTGGCTCTGCTGCAACTCTTTGCCTTGCACCTGCGAAACTGCTTCAGAAGCACTTGAACCACTGTCGTCTTTGCAATTAGAATTCTTAAGGCTATATAAAACGTTTCTCCCTCTGTTTCTCTGCAAAAACTCCACCCATTCATTGTTTTGGTGAATCCCTACAATTTCAGACTTATAGTTGCTAGTGCATACGTAGGGGCGCGATTCAAATTTCGCTCTGGAATCCCTCGATATATTATTATTCCCCCAAGCATCTTTCCAAATGATTTTTGAATCTTGAATTTTCCAAACCATTTTTCCGGCAACGAAACCATCTTCTAATTGCACATCGGCACCGCCACATTTCAGGCTCGACAGCTCCCAGGGCCTACGTTCAAGTTTTTCCAAAGTGACAACCTCGTGAAAAAGTTCATTTGGTTCAATAACAGGCCCGACGACTCCGCCGCCGCTAGTGGCGACAGGTACTTCGTCCATCTTGATTCGGGGTTGATCGCCCTCAGGCACATTGGTTTCACCAAATGCGAGCTCGCCGATCCACGAGTTTTCTTCTGCGCTGCCAGTGACTGTTGAATTTCCGTCGTCAGCAGCGGAACCCGCGTTCTCTTGTCTTTCTTTGATCTTTTGCTGATAGGCAACTTGAACTGCCTTTACACTCTCTTCTAGTTTTTCAAGGGGTATCTCATACTGCGCAGCTGTTTTTTGAAGCATGACGTTTTGTAGCTCAGAAAGATTAGCCACTTTGTCACCCAAGGCAACTATTAGTAAAAAATAATCTGCCCTTAGAACACGACGCGCCTCAGGAGGTTTATCAAGCTCGCTGGTCTTTCCGTAATTCTTAATGCCTTTACCAGCAACAGTTGTCTCTACACCTTTCATGCTCCATGCATTCTCTTCTCGCTGCATAAAGGCCGGCAAGATGTGTCCATTTTCTAGCACAACGACTTGATTGCTTGACGCAAACTTCTCGTAACCTCTTGCCGCGTTAATAAACGTCAAAAGAGTCGTACCAGATAAGCATTGGGCTTTTTTAACTTCTACCGGAGATCCAACTGTGTTGTGTGATTTGTTATAAACTATCTCACCAAGATTCGCTTCATAAGTTTCTTTAAGAGAAAGAGGCTCTGTGTTTGCCACCTTCTCTTTTTGACCCAGCATGAACCCTTTTATCGCGGCTTCAATCGAAGCCTTTTCAGTTGCACGTTTCGATGTAGCCGACGCATTCAGGCCCTTGCTATGTAAGACTTTCTTGTTAGAGGGATTGGGCAGCTTCTTATGGTGGTTGCCATGAAGAGGGTACCAAACTGCATCTGAACTGATTGACGTTTTTGCCCCAATCGTTGATGCCCCCTACTCGTTAGTGCCAAAGACGATTCAGCAGAGAAATTTTATTTGAAGTATGGGGGTTCATCTCACTGATGGATGAACCAACGACTCTGTTTCTGATCATGACGAGCTTCCCCTAAACAAAGCTATCGGCCAAGAACATAGGCAAAAATAAGAGGAGCTACTATGGTCGCATCGGATTCGATCATGTATTTCGGGGTATCAGCAGCAAGCTTTCCCCAAGTGATCTTTTCATTGGGCACGGCGCCGGAGTAAGATCCAAAACTTGTTGTCGAATCACCTATTTGACAAAAATAGCCCCAAAGCGGAGTTCGGCGCTGCAAATCTTGCTCTAACATTGGCACCACACAGATGGGAAAGTCACCGGCAATCCCCCCACCAATTTGAAAAAACCCGATGGACGATTTGGATGAAGTCTCCGTGTACCACTCTGCAAGCGACATCATGTATTCAATGCCGGTTCTCACGGTGTGAACATTTTTAATATCTTTCTCAATACAATGGGCCGCAAATATGTTGCCCGTGGTAGAGTCCTCCCACCCAGGAACATACATCGGCAAGTTCTTCTCGGTGGCAGCCAGCAGCCAACTGTGCTTGGGATCAATCTGATATTTATCTTTTAGCTCACCCGACAGTAGAATTTTGTAGAGAAACTCATGCGGAAAGTACTTCTCGCCTTTCGAGTCGGCGGTTTGCCAGACCTTAATCAGATGCTTTTCTAATCGACGAATCGCTTCGCCTTCTGGAATACAAGTATCCGTCACTCGGTTGAGGTGCTCATCGAGCAGCGCCTGCTCATCTGCTGGCGTCAACTCTCGCCAGTTCGGGATCACCCGGTAGTGCTCATGGGCCACTAAATTAAAAACGTCTTCTTCAAGGTTGGCCCCGGTACAAGTGATCGCATGCACCTTATCTTCGCGAATCATATCCGCAAGTATGATACCCAGCTCTGCTGTACTCATTGCACCAGCCAGGGTGACCATCATCTTCCCGCCTGAAGCTAGGTGCTCTTTGTACCCTTGAGCTGCCCGTTTCACTGTGATGGAGTTAAAATGCTTGTAATGAGTGTCAATAAAGTCTGAAACGGGGCTTTTGCTCATGGTTCGTCTCCTCAGATTGCGATCAAAAGTACCAGTTACAATCTACAATCAAACAATGTCAAATTGAACTGTTAGACGGACGCCCCAGAATAGAGTAAAAGTTCATAAGCAAATGAAAACGCAAAGCATAGTAGTTCAAAAATTTGGCGGTACCTCAGTTGGCACCATCGAGCGGATCGAGGCACTCGCCGCAAGAATCCAAACAAGCGTCGCCAAGGGGCTAAAGCCCGTCGTTGTTGTCTCAGCGATGTCGGGCGAAACGAATCGCCTCGTTGCGCTTGCCGGACAAATCGATCCCAATTATCGGGGGATCTCCTACGATATGATTGTCGCCTCAGGCGAACAAGTCAGCGTCGGCCTTTTGGGGATAGCTCTAGAAAAACGAGGGGTTCAACCGAGACTTTTCCTAGGGTTTCAGCTGGGTATCCGCACGGACTCAGTCGCAAGCCGTGCGCGCATTGAAGACATTCGAGTCGAAAGACTTCATAAGGCCCTCGCAGACGGATGTGTGCCTGTGGTGGCGGGGTTTCAAGGGCTTGACAGTTCTGACCAAATTACAACGCTTGGGCGCGGAGGCTCCGACACAACTGCCGTCGCATTGGCCGCCGCCCTCGAACTTGATAGCTGCGAGATTTACACAGACGTACCCGCAGTGTACACATCTGATCCGAGGGTTGTCCCAAAAGCTCGCCCCTTAAAAAGTCTTAGCTTTGAAGAGACTCTAGAGATGGCATCCCTGGGAGCAAAAGTGCTCCACATTCGCAGCGTTGAAATCGCCGCGAAGTACGGGGTAAAAATAGTACTTAAAAGCACATTTGAAGATGCCGCAGGCACCATCATTGGCATCGAGGAGCTAGATATGGAAAAACCAGTTGTTAGCAGTGTCACATTTGAAAGAAATGTTTCTGTTTTTCGTTTGTACCCACTTAAAAAAGGCATTCAACCCCTGAGTCAAATCTTTGAAGGCCTAGCGAAGCGAGGAATAGTCGTAGATATCGTCAATCAAACGACACTTCCCGAAGGTCAACGACTAGCCTTTTCTGTATCAAGTGATGACTGCGAAGAAGCCCGGCAAATTATCAAGAAGATCGTGCCAGAAACAACAAATATGGAAGTTTTGAATCCTAAATCAAAGATTTCTGTGGTGGGCGTAGGAATGCGAAATCACACCGGAGTTGTAGAGACTTTTTTAAAGTGTTTGGAGTCTTGCGAAGCTGAACCTCATTTGATCACAACTTCTGAAATCAAAATTAGCGCTGTTGTTGAGAGTGAACTACTTGAGCCAGCAGCGCGAGAACTTCACAGTAAATTTGGCTTAGATTTAGATAGTTAATGACCCTAAGGATTTAGTGTTGAGAGCTTACAAGGCTAGTGAAACTAAAGCCTTTGAAGAGTGCATAAGACAATCAACTGTTTTATTGATTTAGTTTTTGTATTTTTATCCGTAAAGTAGAGACTTACAAGAGTCGTTCAAATTTCAGTTGTTATTTTTGATTCGGAGTACTAGTGAAATTAGCTTACGAACTAGATGTTCTTACACTTCACAACAAGCAGGGCTCACACCCTCTCAAAGACTTTTGTGCCAACTACTCTCATCCTTTTTATTTTTACGATTTAACCTCGATCGAAGAACGAGCCCAACTGATGTCTGAATCCGTCAAAGACATCCCCGTCCATTTTCACTTTGCAATGAAATCTAATTTTCAAAAACCTCTTCTTAAAAAGTTGATCGCGTGCGGATGGGGTATCGATACGGTCTCTCAAGGAGAAATTGAGTTGGCTCTTGAGTGCGGTGCCACCGCCGATCAAATTGTCTTCTCTGGAGTCGGAAAGACAGCCACCGAAATTGAGTTTTCTCTACGGTCAAAAGTAAATACGATCAACGTGGAGTCTTTTGAGGAATACGAAAGAGTCCATCAAATTGCGAGAAAATTCGGTGATGCCACGTCAATCATTGGAGTGAGAGTGAACCCAGACGTTGACCCAATGACCCATCCATCAATCACAACGGGATTAAGAGACAATAAGTTTGGCGTCGATTTTGAGAGTTTTTTAGCATGGCATCATCAATCAAAAGATTTTCCGCCAAGTCGGCTAGCCCTAAGCTGCCATATCGGAAGTCAAGTTCGTCACATTGGCGTGCTCAAAGAAGCCTACTTCAAAATGCTGGGCTACGTTCAAATATTAAAAAAGCGCGGTGTAGATATTGTGCACCTCGATTTGGGCGGCGGACTTGGCATTGATTACTCAAGAGATCCGTTAGCTGTGGCGGCAAATTTTGAGAACTATTTTTTAGATGAAACAAACAAAGTAGGTTCTTCTTCGTCAAGTAAATTGAACCTTTGGAAGTCTTATGCGAGTTTGCTGGCCGAGGTTTTTGAAAAAGCAAAAATGCCAATTTTGCTCGAACCAGGACGCATCGTTGTAGGGCCCTTTGGTGCGCTCATTGCGCAAGTTCAGTATGTTAAACGAACACCGTACAAAAACTTCGTTATTTTAGATACAGGGATGAACCACCTTATGCGGCCAATGTTGTACTCTGCTAATCACAAGATAGTTCCAATTGAAAATCCAGACCGACCAAAAGAGATTTTTGATGTTGTCGGACCGATTTGCGAATCAACAGATGTGCTCGCTCGTTCAATACCGCTGCCTTCTTTAAAGCAAGGCGAATATGTTGCCATACTTGATACCGGCGCTTACGGCGAAGTCCTTGCGAACAACTATAACTTGCGCCCACTAGCTCCAGCTGTTTTTGTTTAATCGAACCTTTCAACTAGGTCACCGCCCCACTTATGGCCACCAGCTTCGGCGCTAAAGTATGGTGCGGAGATTAAGTCTGCTATTCTCAGTATATTTTGCGGAGAATATACTGGCCCGAAAGCCATCGCCTTATAAACGAAATAGTAGAGGTAAAGGAATATTGATCAGCTAATCGATTGGCTTTTACTCATGAAAAGCCCCGGCGCCAACAGAAATACAACCTAAATCGCTAAGCTAAGACAAAACTTTTTAATTGAAATATGTCGCTGGTCGAAAGCAGTTCAAATCAATTATGGGGCCCCTAGACGGCCATAAACTTCAAACGATTAACTAATCAACAAGCAACGGTTGCTTTGCCTATTTTGAGGCATACGTTGAAGGCATGAGACACCCCCATAGTATTTCAAATGCCTTTTTACTAACAAACTCAGGAGAAAAAATCATGCTACCGAAAACAAAAACTCTTAAGCCGACCATGCCAACTATAAAGATGTTGGTTCTTGGTATCGGAGCCTC
Source organism: Bdellovibrionales bacterium CG10_big_fil_rev_8_21_14_0_10_45_34 (assembly GCA_002778785.1). Taxonomy (GTDB): domain Bacteria; phylum Bdellovibrionota; class Bdellovibrionia; order Bdellovibrionales; family 1-14-0-10-45-34; genus 1-14-0-10-45-34. The sequence goes on from PEZS01000002.1 coordinate 53,240, forward strand.
ATTAATGTTTGGCTGCTCAAGCGTCGAAATGGCCGACATACCGGCTACAGCTAATCCTCGCGAGGAGATCGTTAAACTTCAATCGGAAATCAACGTGGCCACCACAAAAAACGTGGATGTCCTTGCTTCTGATAAATTTAGTAAGAGTCAAAAATATCTGAATGATGCTAAAGTTGGTCTTGAAAAGGGAGACGATCAGAGTGACGTCTTAGATGACTTAAGAAGAGCAAAAGGAAGTCTTAATGAAGCTTATGCGGAGACGGGCGATCGCGCAAGCCACGCCGAGGGGCTATTTCAAGCAAGACAACTTGCGCTTCAGGCGGGAGCTGGCTCTCTTCCTGAACTTAGCGCCGATCTCGCAAGCGTAGATGACGAAGTCAGCGATATAGCCGATGAACTTCAGAGCACTCGAGTCGACAAGTTGGCAAATTATCAAAACGAATACATAGATCTTGAAAGGCGTGCCGTCATTTTAACGCAACTCGGAGACTCCCAAGCCCTTGTCAACGGACTAAGGCAGGAAGACGCAGCTAAGAAAGCTCCCGTAACTTTCAAACGAGCCGAGCTTTCACTGAGAACTGCTGAATCTATTATTTCATCGAACGTTCGAAATCCAAATGGCTTCCAAGCTGCAGTCACTAAGGCCAAAACCGATGCTGCCCACTTGAGGGACGTTATGGCAACCATCCGTCAAAACGGAAACAAACTTGAAGAATCTGTTGCCATTAAAATGGTGGCTCAAAAGAAAACGATATCCGGGCTAGAGGAGAACATTGGAGACATAACTGCGCAAAGTGAGGCTAACATATCTACGATGGAAGCCGAGAATGAAAGATTGGCTGCTGCAAACCGAACGAAGGCTGCCGCGCTTGGTAGTGCCGCCACAAGGATTCAATTACAACAAGCTATGGAAGCCGCACGATCTGAATTTTCACAAGATGAAGCTGAGGCTTATCAACAAGGTGATAACCTTGTAATTCGCCTCAAAAAGGTCCCTTTCGCTTCTGGTAGAGCTGATCTTCCAGAAGAATCACTTCCGCTACTTGCTAAGGTTCTGAATGTGACGAAATCTTTAAATACATCTGCCATCAGAGTCGAAGGCCATACAGACGCTACGGGCTCAGAAGCAATCAACAAGTCGATTTCTCAAAATAGGGCAAATGCGGTTGCAACTTATTTTAAAGCCAATGGCATGGACGACGTAAACATTGAGTCGGAAGGTTTCGGTTACAGAAAGCCGATTGCGACCAACAAAACCAAAGAAGGTCGTGCGCTGAATCGACGAGTCGATGTTGTTATAGAACTTGAATCTACAGTTGAATAAGCAATTGAGTAAGTGGTTGAAATAGTTGAATAAGTCAAAATGGAGATAGCATGAGCTTAAACAAGGATATTGCAAAAGGAAAATGGCTAGAAATTAAAGGCGAAGTTCAGAAGACTTGGGGAAAGTTGACCGATGACGAACTTGAGCAGACCAAAGGCGACGCTAAAGCCATAGCTGGCCTTGTTCAACAGAAGTACGGTGAAAAACGTGAAAAGTTCCACGACCGATATGCGAAGCTTTTAAAGAATCTAGAAAATAAGAAAGACTCTGTCGTAGAAGACGTGAAGAATAAACTAAGGTAGCCGTTAGACTCCGCTTCCTCTTGCGCTAAGAACTTTTTACAAAGCTCACTATCCGCGTGACTGAGTGCTTTAGCGGCGAATAGGGTGCCCTGCGGCACATATAGTCATTAGCAGGGCAGGCCGCTTGCAGCACCCTGCTACTTTTCTTAAAGGGGCAGGAATGAAATCATCATTTTTATTTGTAGGATTGTTGCTTTACTCATCTCTCGGGTTCACACACATGTACATCGAGTGCGGGAAGAATGTAGACGTAGATAACGGCACAGTCGAAGGTTTTCACTTTGCCCTATCAACCGAAGAATCTACCGACTCATTTGCCGGCCCGGTGGGCGGGTCTTGGGAACTCAAACTGACCCAAGAGTTCGCCAAGTCTATGGGTTTGGCCTTGCAGGAGCCAAGGGCTGATGCAAATTTAGGTTGGGTCAAACCTACTCAGAAAGTCACCGCTAAAGATCTTTCAACTGAAGAATCGGACGTCGTCGAGATCACTTTGGTAAGAGAACAATCTACCACTGGCGAAGCCGGCAGGATGTATAGGGTCTTAGATCTGTATTCAGATGAACCTACGGCAGAAGAGTTTACTTTCGGTGGAATCGCGGGATATGTTAAAACAGGCTCTTTTAAGTGCTATAGCTCAAATGACTAGAGTTAGAAAAGTGAATTGTAATCAATGTATTTTTTAAGGGGAGAGTTCGAATGAAATCCTTATTTAGCTTTACCATTTTGGCCTCAATATTTTCGTTAGCTATGACTTCAAACGCCGCCTCAGCCTTGTATGGCGAGTATAATTATGTTTCGGGCGGCACGAGTCATCCTCTTGATTTTGTTTGCTCAAATCAGCTCAATGTAGAGCAGATTTTGGGGTCTGACGGGAGTACCGTGGGATTTAGTGCTTACGGACTCAGCGGGCGTGCTGACAACGGCAGCCGCTACAACTTCGAGACTTCTATCGAAATAAAGTATGAAGAGTTATCAAAGGGACGCATCTGCCGCAAACAGAATTCTTCAAGTACATTCGGTGGATACGTTTGCCGTCTGTCAGAAGGGGAAATGTTTTCGAAGGTCTTTAACGCGTGGAGCTGCGCCACTTCTGTCTTGAGGTTTAAGTGCGATCCAAAAAAACAAGATCATCGAAAAATTTCGTTTGTTGGCGATGGCGTTGTAGAAGTTGAAGAAAAACTCGAATATCTTTACCGCGCCCAAAACCCTTCAGGCGAAAAGACAGTCGTTCGCAAATGCGTTTACGCAAAAGCCCCCACTCGCTAAGCGCCTTATATCTCAACTGTGCAGTAGTTAAAGCATCTGCTACGAAAGTATATGGTTGTTTCAACAATCCTATTCTGTGTAGTGGATTCGAAGCAATGGTTGATGACACTGCGTCCACGATGCCGGAGGAACAACGACACCATTATAGATCTCCCACTTTTGACTAGCTGGCGAGGTCTCGAAGGCTAACACATAAAACTTAAGTTCATCCCCTGATGCATGATGAAAAAAGTCTATGGTTGAGCCGCTGTAATAATATAACTCGTTTTTAATTATTCCTTTACGGCGAAGCAGTCTAACCTCGGTCGATTCCGCTTGATAAAATCCTTTCTCAACTCGTATCTCCTCTTTCGAGGTATCTTTACACCAATCGCCCTGAGGAAGAACTTCGTCATTAAAAACCAACAGCCTACCAACGACCGCCAGCTTTATCTCGCCTTCCGCTTGCGGTTTAAGTTGATGAAAGAAGTTCAGGTGAAGGGCCACTTTTGAATCTCGATGACTCGTTGAAAACGCATATTCAAGGCCTTTACAAATCTCGTCGCCGCACTCTTTATTAAAGAATCCCTCCCCCGAGAGTTCCGCAGCACTACTCGCTAACTTCGACAGGTCCCACTTAGATAGGTCTTGCTCCAAAGATTCGTCAAGGCCCTCGCCAGATCCCACGGCGTGGCCTACGCCCATAACGAAAACTTCGTCTTGCTTCTGTCGAACGATGTTGCCTTCTGGTACGTCTGCTTCGCCAAATGAAAGTTCGCCCAACCACGAGCTTTCATCAGAACTTCCTGTGACTGTTGACTTACCTTCGGCAACTGATGAACCACTAGATTCTTGTCGCTCCTTCAACTTCTGCTGAAAGTCTTCTTTCGCTTTTTGCACACTCTCTTCTAGCTTTTCAAGCGGAATACCATACTGAGCTGCAGTTTGCTTTAGCATAGTAGTTTGCAGCTCGGCTAGGTTTTCAACCTTGTCGCCCAAAGCCAACATAAGCAGAAAGTAATCTGCCCGTAAAACCCGGCGCGGCTCAGGAAGTTTATCAAGCTCACTTACTTTGCCGTAATTCTTGATACCTTTACCTGCTACCGTGGTCTCGATACCGTTCATTTGCCAAGCGTTTTCATTTAACTGCATGACCGCAGGCAAGATATGACCACTTTCAAGAACTACAACTTGGTGAGAGGCGGCAAACATTTCGTACCCTCTTGTTGAGTTAACAAGAGTGAATAACGTCGTGCCAGATAAACATTGGGCCTTCTTTACATCAACCGGAGACCCCGCTGTGTTGTGAGCCTTATTGTATAGAATTTCTCCAAGATCCGCTTCGTAGGATTCTTTCATCGAAAGCACATCTACTGAGGCGACCTTTTCTTTTTGAGTGCCCAAGAAGGTTTTGATTGAAGTTTCTGCTGCAGCTTTTGCTGTCGCTGTGCCATTAAGTTTTTCAGAGTTGGCTTCGTATCGTGATGCTTCGCTCTCTATAGCTGCATCTACAATTGTTTCAAATTTGAGGGGATCGTTGTTTATAAGAGCAGTTAAAATCTCGCTTTGCTTGGAGGTCAGCTGAGCTTCTGCCTTCACCTGTACACTCTGAAGTTCAGGGTAACGCCCATACTCCAAAGTTGTATTTGTTCCGGTTGAATAATTCGTACAGCCCATTTGAACTAAGCTTAGGAAACCTAATGTGATCAAAAAGGCACTGGACTTCAAGGTAAAGTCATTTCTTCTTCTAACAGTCCGTTCGCTAAGCTTTATTAAAGCCATTAAAGTTTCTCCCGATTTTTTTTCGCTGATCACCGATTTACCGTTTCTCAATGAACTGCGGAATGTAGTGATTCCAGTTGACCTCAATTACTTCTCTCGCCAATTTCACCGGTGGGTCTAAGGTGTGGCCTCTGGCTCTTCACTTGCCAACTTCTCAGCAGCTTTCTTATCTTTTATACTTTGAATTTTCTCTAAAAGAACCCTTTGAAAATCACCAAGATTATCGTACTGGTTCACGACGGCAAGAAAAGCTTCGCCGTTATCGGCTTTAGCAGATGAAACATTCACTCCCTTTGGTAGGTAGGCTTCAGTCACATAAGGAACTAGTCCCAGCTTTTTGAGCGCTTGATTATTAAAGGAAATTCCTTCTTTCTCCAGTGCAAGATTCGTTTGATAGGCTTTAACTTCGCTGAACAAAAGACTCGTGACGAAAAACTCCATTAACATTTCTTTTTCGTCGGAATCAACGTAACCAGCAATTCGTTTCTCTTTTATGGCCTTTGCCAATTCCTCCATAGCTGCATTCACTTCTGGGTATTCTGCCATTACCGGCTTCATACTAATTTCGTCATAAATATGTGAGGTCTCATGGATGAGTGCATGAGCAAGTGAATCTGCATCAGCAGCTTGTGGCAAAAGAATCGAAAACGAGCCGTTTTCATTCTCTCTAATACCTCCTTGGTGACCTGATTCTGTTGCTGATTCGATTCCATCGATACTGGCAATACTGCCGCTATTCTCTAAATTCTTAAGAACTGCAAGAGATTGGGCTCCAGTCGTTGTCGAGCTCAAGCGAGCCTTAGCTGCCGCCATCTTTTGCTCAAACGTTGGGGCTGGCTGCGGAGTCTGCTCATTTTTTTGACAACCCAGGAGACAGACGGTGCCGAATAGGGCCATAACACTCAGCGAATGTTTGATCTTCATGCTATTTTCCTCACTTTCGCTGAACCTTTTGCAACGCTCGAGCATCGCGGTTGCTTCTTGAGAACTTCGCAAATATTTTTCTGCCAGCTCGTCGTTACCCAGTTTCTTTGCCAACTGGGCTCCCTTTTTCAACGCATTCCTCTGGACCAGAAGAGTCGCGTAGTGCCTTCCTAAAACCTCTTCCCAAATATCAAATGTAAGGTCATTTAGCTTTTCAGAAACGTAATTGAGGTCGACGGTGCTAAATTCAAAGAAGAGCGAGGGGATTTCCTCTTCTCTACCTTGCTCAATAAGATAGTCATACCATGCAAACATCGCCAACTGCCTGAGTGCTGGGCCGTCGTTTTGAGGCCTCCCCCAAGGATCCGTAAAGGGCTGCCCATCAAGATAGAATTTTGGTTGATGAAGATGAGCCTGATGAATCTTCGAAGTCGTTATGTAGCTTTTCACAAATTTCTCGATGTCAGTCGCTTGCTGTGCTGACAGTTTCTGCAAAGTCATAAGCCGAATGAGTGATTTTACGACGAGTGCGCCATCCCTCACCCAGTGAAAACGATAAATCTGCACTTTCTTTTCTGTGGGATCAAACGCTCCATGTGGTGCAGCCAAAATCGATCCCTCAAGATAGAATTCCCCCTCAGGAGGTTGCCACCTCTCGCCCTCGTTAATTCGTAGGTTGTAAAGCACTCTCGCTATCGAACTATGTAACCTGTGGTTTAGCTGTAGATCTAAAACTTCGACAAGAGGCAACTGAGCGCTTTGATCATTGGACTCTCCATCCGCCACTTCGTTGCCACTTTTTTGATTCTTTTCGTGAGCAGGCAAACTGCTCGCCGAGAAAACGAGACCTATAAAAACGCCTACTGCAAATCTAGAAAGCGCAAGATTCAAAAGCCTTCGCCAGTTCATAAGGAAATCCACCCCTTGTTGCGGTGGCTTGATATATCCAAGAATTTTGCTTCCGGGTACTGTAAAGGTTTCAATCCCATTTTTGTCGTTTCGTCAGTCTCGCAGAAAACTCCGACTCTAGAGATCTCGAAGTCCGGGAGATGGGAACTCGAAAAGAGGCTCGAAAAATTTGTATTTTTTTCAAGGCAGGTATCCCAAAGCGTTCAAAATAGGGTTTCAGGTCCGAAGTCATGATACTTTAGCCCTCACATGAGCACTTTTTCAAATATGAGCACAGCTAAAGAGATAGGCCCCATCTTCGATCGTGGCAATCGACTTGTAGACAACACCAACCACCGAGCCGAAGTCCGATCATCTTTAAACAACACTCAGCGCCAGGCCGAAGGCCAATCTTCTGTAAACTGGGATAATCTCAAAAATAGCTTGGATCTTTTAGGAAATGCTTTAAGGCATCTACCCCTCAAGCACCATTACTACAGCGAACGAAGTGTAATGAACTACCTCGAGCATCCCATCGAGATTCAGCGCGCCGTAAGAGAGCGCCTCACTTCGTACTCACACCTCATTAACGAAATTGTACGCGAAAGAGCGGACATTACGAACAATACATTCGTCTTGAAGCGATGGCTCCAAAACTTAAAGCTTTCTACCCTCAATGAAATCTACGAACGCATCGAAGATGATAATATCGTAGAGGTCTACAACGCCCAAGGTGTTCAGGTATTTAGGAGTATTCAATTTTTCTACTTTTGCAATTATGATTTACTCGACGTAGAAACGAGAGCGTGGAATGAGCTCTACGAGAGGCATGAACTAATTAACAACAGGCTTTTTGAAATTGTGTATGATCTATTTGCCAGTCCGAACAAGGTCTTTAATATCGATGTGCCTCCTCACCCGATGAGAGAAGTTTTTTCTGATTTTCGGCAAGTATTTCGGATTGAGCACAACTGCATGGCTCCGGTATATAATTCAGACTGCAGCCTATTTGGATTTGTGAGCAGCCAAAAGGCCACGACGATAACTCAAAACGATCCAGAAGATTCATTTCTATTTTTGAAAAGGTGAAAAGAGTGAAGAAAAAACGAACCGTTAAAACAGGAAGAAGCAGTGTGGTGCAAAAGGCCAAGCAGAAAAAGTGGAAAACTCTTGGGAACTACATCCGAAAGAAAAGAATTGAATCAGGTTACTCTCAGGGTTCTGCCATGCGTCTGATCAATTCGCGGGCAACGACTCCGCAGTATTTGTCGAATATGGAGAGAGGGATTTGTGCAATCCCAGATGATATTCTGCGAAAGATGATTTCTCTTTATAAGATCGACACAGACGAGTTTATCGAAGAGCTGCTTTCGATCGAAAAAAGCTGCCTCTACGACACGTTTAAAATTAAGAGCCGGGCCCAGTGATCTGTCTAAAAAACTTTGACTGTCTAGATAGGTAAATAAAAAGGCCCCGTTTTCTTGAATACTTGAACACTAAAAGGCTTGAAGACCTAGTGACTTAAATAGCCTACAACTTGAGCCTTTAAGACTTAAATAGCCTACAACTTGAGCCTTTAAGACTTGAATAGCCTAATCCTTTTATACCTAAGTATTTAAGACTTAAATAGCCTGCGCCTTTTAAAGACTTAGAGGCTGAGTTCGCGTCCTTTGTTGGCAACTTTTGAGTCGCCTAAAGCCAAATCTGCGATCTCATACATAAACTGATTGTAGGAATGCTCTGCTATCGCCATTGCTTTGCACACTCTGGCCTCCCTTACGGCCGAAAGCGATTCGAGAGTTTTCAGCGCTTTGTCAGCATGTCCCTCACCGGCGTGACCGGTGTCTTCTTCAACATGCACGATCATAAAAGTGCTGGCGTCGCGGCCATACTGTTTAACAAGCCGATCTGTTACTGGCGTACCAATGACTGTCGACAGACCCTCCAAATAGAGCACGCTTCCAAAAAGACAGATTGGATCTTCTCTTTCAATTAGGTAGTAAATAGAGTGATAGAATTGAGCAATACTCGGCATTTCCGGAAAGTCATTGAGATCAAACCCTAGCTTTCTCAGATCACTAAGAGCCAATCTTTCATGAGCTTTTTCTTCTGCCGCATGCTGCATGCAGCGAAAGTGAAAAACATCATCTTCTATTCCAAAATTTGCACCAGCCAATGCGATCACGCGAGAAGCGTGACACAAGAAGTGATACATCTCACCCAACCAAAGCCCGTAATAGAGTTTATTTTCCCAAGGGGCATCCATAAACACTTTTGCTCCGGCGGCTACTGACTTTTCGTACTGCTCGCTCAAAGATTTAGAGTACGGCTTCACTAAGTTCATAACTGATTTCTCCCTTTGTTTGTTTTTTCATACTGTTTGGAATTGCTATAGTATTTACATCCGAACTAATGAGACGGCTAAAAACATCTTTGTACTTCGAAAGGGGATAAGTAATTACTTTCTCGCTTTCATACACGACCAAGTTTGCAAAGGTGTTGGCATATGGAACATCTTCTTTCATTGAAGTTGTTCCATATTTGGCGACAAGTTTATGGAGACCAACATCATTCCTAACAATCGAAATCATCTTAGGATGACCTAGGTCCTTGAATATTTTCACCACGAAGGTGTGAAACAGATAAATCGAAGGAAGATCATAAACCTTTAACCGATACCCCTTGTCGAGCGTGAATCCACTTGCGACGACAATACGCTCGGTGTCGCCAAACCCTGCGATGGAATCGCGATCCCATACTGATAGATAGGAGTCGTCTCGCGAGAAAAGGTAATTCATGTCGAGAAATCTCATGCAGGCAGTGGCTATGCACTTACCGTAGAGATCCAATGATAAGATGAGGCCCTGACGACAGAAGTTGTCTGAATATGCAGTTTCTGTTGCCTTGAATTGATTGAGCTCTCGGTACGCTTCAGTCCAGTTTTGCCTCCAAAGCTGATACGAGGATTCTAAGAAATTTTTGGTCTTAGGATTGCCATCAAAGGGAATCGCACTAAACCTCAATCCGTGGTAGAGCTTATTAATCTCCGAACTTTCCATGAAAAATAATCGTAGTTTAGAAACAAAATATGTGAAAGTTTTGTTGTTATCCGTATTCTTTGAGATGTCCTGTATTTGCGAAGCTTAAAGATTTCATTGGCTTACCAAATGATATTATGCGTGGTTTTTAAGTTTTAGTGTCCTAGACCCACCTATTTATTCATAAGATGTAAGTTTAACGTGCTTCTGACACTAGTTGATGGCAGGAGGAGTTGCGGCGCCTTCGGTAACCCCACTGGTGGGTCGGCCACGAGCAGGCCTTTCCACAACTAGTCCTGCTGCTGAAGGGCTCTTGAATCTACTAACTATTTTCTGAACTGCGCGACTGAGAAGTGTTTTGGACTCGTCATTCACCACAAGAAAACACGGCAAAACGAACAGTGTTGATAAGGTGGAGACAACAAGCCCCCACCCAAGAGAAAACGTTATTGGTTGAGCGGTTGCAGATTCTCCAAAAAGGCCATATGCAGTCGGAAACACCCCCGCCCAGGTTGTAACAGAGGTCAAAAATATTGCCCTCAGTCTATCAGGCGCACCAGTTACGACGGCCTCTCTAAATGTTGGTTTACCACGACTCACTTCCCTGATTCTATGAACCATTACTATGCTATCGTTGACCGCCACTCCAATGACTCCCAGCAGTCCGATAATCGACATAATCGTTAGAGTGTGACCATGCGCCCACAATACCCAGAACACACCAGAAACCGCCAAAGGAATGGGAAGCGCTACAATCATACCCGTAGTCAACGATCGAAATGTTAGAAAGAGAATCGTCAAGACGAGAACTAAGCAAGTGGCTAATACCTCGAGCGACCAATTGCGATTTTCTGTTTCACTGCGATTGCCATCTTCCACTCTTACATTGAGACCCGCGAAACGATCTTTAATTTGATCAACGAGCTTTGCCAACTCTAGCTTGGCAGATTCAGCATTCAGTGTGGCCGAATCAAATTCGAACTGGGCTTGCTCTATTCTAGATCCGCCCTCACGCTTCAATTCTTTTAGCTCTTCGTGAAGCTCCCAATGACCTAGTTGGTTCAACGAAACTGGTCGACCAAATTTGCCCATTATTTTAATGGTGTCGATGTTCTCGACCACCGCTCTTTCGTTTGCCCCCTGCGTTTCAAGATAGAGAACAACTTCTTCATCATTCACTATTTGGCGCGAAACTTCGCTAGGAGTAAAAACCGGTGCTAAACTTTGCGTAAGATCGCTGCGCGTGATGTTATACTTCGCAAGCGCCGCCTCGTCGGGATAAAAAATCCACTGAGGAGTGCTCTTTTTACTGCGATCCTTGTAGTATGTAATTCCACTGAGATTTTGTTGCGAAATTTCTTCGCGAAACTTTCTAAGCGCACCCGCATCAGATCCTTCCGCTGTAACCGAAACCAGGTTTTTGGCAACTCCTTCATCGCCCCTTTTTCTCTCCTCAATGGCAATCTCTTCAAAAATGTCTTGATTCCACCCTTTAGAAATTTCATTCAAACTTTCCACTAGTTTTTTCTTAACTCGCGAAGGCCACAAAGCTTCGGCGTCGATATTAACAATGACCTGACCATACTGCGGTCCCTTAAACTCTTCACCGTTGCGCCATAAGCCGCCAATTGGAACAAAAATACTCTCAGAAACATCCCGCGAAGATTCGACAATCGATGAAACCATAGGCTGAAGTAACTGCCGCGTTTGAGCTAACGATTCGGTGTGTTTGAGCACAAAATAGACGCGAACTTGTTCGCTTCCGATACTGATGTTGAAGCTATGCTGAAGTTTCTTAGCAACCACCCACCCAGAACCAACAATAAACAATAGGCTACCTAACAAAACCAAATAGCGAAAGCGTAGAGCTCTTTGCAAACCATTAGTATAAACTCGTCGGAACGATTCAAATAGCCTTTTGGACCTATCGCGCGGAGGTGTTTTCACGAAATGAGCCAGATGGTTTGGTAGCAAAAAGAATGATTCAAACCAGCTCACTATAAGTGCGGCTCCAATCACTATAGGAATTGGCGCCAAAAACTGAGTCATAGAACTTTTCAAAAATAAAACCGGCAAGAATGCCGCGATTGTCGTTAGAATTGTGCCACTTACGGGTACAATCAACTCTCTACTTGCTTGTCTTGCCGATTCATAAGGGCCCAAACCCTCTGAACGCAAAGTTGTATACCTTTCAGATACAATGATCGCATCATCAACGAGAATGCCAACTACAACAATCATTCCGATAAGCGTGAGTAGGTCAACCGCCATACCCAGGGCGTTCATGAGTAGCAGTGTGCCCGCGTAGGCTAGCGGAATCCCCCACGCTGTGATAAGTGCTACTCGAAAACTTAAGAATAGCATGAGCACGATCAATACTAAAAGGAAGCCCACGACTCCGTTCGTCTTTAATACGCTAAGTTGGCTGAGCAAAAACTGAGGTCCGTCGCCGACGCTTACCAGCGTTACCCCCTCGGGTAGATCCTTTTTAGCCTCTTCTATTTTCTTATTGAGCTTTTCGAGTGTAGAAAACGAGTCGCCTTCGACAGATTTGAACATCTGGATCCAAACGGCGTCGTCTCCGTAATAGAGCCATACCATACTTTCAGGAGGAAGCTTGTAGTCAACTTTTGCAAGGTCTTCAAGCCGAATAGATTGCCCTGTCCGATTGGACTCTATAGGTATATCGCGCAACTTTTTAAGATCAAACTTCGGCTCCGACAGTGAGACGCTCACAGTGCCGCCATCCTCGAAGTAAAGATTAGCAACCGGCGCACTCGTTAGATTGTCTGAGATAGCTTTACGGACTTGCAGTATCGTCAGTTCAAGCATCTTAAGTTTTTGTTGATCAATCTCAATAAATATATCGCGACCAGGAATATAAGCGTCAACGCGAGCAACGCCGTCGCTTGTGCTCAGTTTTCTTTCAATCTTTTTAACGGCCATCCTGTGCTGATCATTTTTGGAATCTAAGCCCAAGAAAACATAGCTAGCCAAATAGATTTCTCGAGTTTTGTTTTGCTCGACCCGAATTTTTCGTACGTTCTGAGGCAGTTTAAAGCCAATCTCTTCAATCTTTTGACGGGCCTCTTCTACTACCTCGAGCATGTTTTCAACGCTATAAGGAAAATCCATTTCAATGCGAACACTAGCAGCGGAGCTCGTCGACCTCATTGACTTTAAGTTGGGCAGCGATCTTAAGGCATCTTCTAAAGGTGTAGCGATCAATCGCTCGATCTCCGTTGCCGACGCCGAGGGCAACTCTGCCGTTACAACAATCGATCGCGAGTCAAAGGGTGGGTGCAGATCTTTTTTAATGTTCAAAAGTACAAAGACACCGACAAGGATAATGCCGACCGCTAAAAAATTAACGAGCTTCGAATCGTTGAGAAAGTAATCAAGGGCTCTTTTCAACTTTGCCCCCCGCAAATCGGCTGCTCACTTTTATCTTGGACCAACATAGTAAGTAAAGACGCCCAAAGCTCCGAAATTGCTAGTAGACGATCCACGCTTTGTCTTACGAATTGGTCGCGATAGTTCAAATAATCTGTGTATTCCATTTGACCGCGAAGTAGCCTTGCCATTGCGACAGGCACCTGCGAGGAAGCAAGCGTTCTTCTTTCATCGAGCAATTTAATTCGCTCTTTGAGAGTTTGAATTTTTTGAATAGCTATGGCGATTGCCTGGGCAACCTGCCGCAATTCCCGCTTCATGAGTTCTTCTTTTAATAGTTTATTTTTGTACGCATGTGCTTCATCACGGGACGGCTCCTTGTCAAAAATTGAAAAGTCCATCCCGATTCCTACCTTTACGACATCTTCTCGAAAACCAATATCGATATTAGAAAGGTTACTGCCGCCCGTATTTACTACCGACCTTTGGTTCCCTTCGCTTCGAGATGCTTCGGCGAAAAGATCCACTTTTGCTCTCGATGCACTTCTAACGGATTCATATTGCTTTTCAGCTTGCTGTGCCTCCATGTTAGCGGCTTGTACGCCTACAGTATCTTGTGCTTCTAACTTCGGCACGTTCAAACTCAAGAGAAAACTCTCAGGGCTCTCGAGCGAACCCATGTGACTTTCATAGAAGGACTTTAGCTTTGTGAAGGCGTTACGTTTATTTTGATCTGCGATTAGCCAGCTTTCTTTCGATCGATTGGCATCAATCCTAGCGCTGCTCCAAGCTAGCCGCGACAATAGCCCCTGCTGAAAGGCCTGTTTAACAGCTGCTTCGGCCCTATCTGCATCTTTAAGGAGATTCTCTTCGAGTTTAAACCTTTGCTCAGAAACCCATGCATCAACAAAAATGCTGACCCCATCGAGACACGCCTGCTTGCCAGCAATCCGCGCTTTCAGCGTGTTTGCCTTATAAAGAAACTCTGCAGCTTCGAGTTGCATCCGATCACTGAAGCCAAAACCGTTTCGCCACAACGACTGCGTGAGACGAGCAGAACTACGGTTTTCGACGAAGTAAAGAGACGGATAAGAGCCGTCATTAAAGAACTTTTCAAAGTTGAAATCTAAAGTTGTTCCAGTGGGTAGACTTTGACTAACTCCAATGGAGGCGTCGTGCACATTGCCCATTATCGCCTGAAACTGGGTTGAAGATTCTTGGTGACTGGTTCCGCCGCCTACCCTTAAGCGTGATTTGTAGAGGTTGTCTGATCTCTCAAAGTTTAGAGTCGCCATCTCATAGTTGAATTCGCTGATTTTAAGGCCTTCCGCCTTGATTAAATACTCTTTCAAAAATTCTTGTAGATCTAGCTTAGGTGCACTCGCTGGATTTTGATTGGATGGACTCGCTTGATTTAGCTTAGTTGCACTCGCTTCTGCCTCGGGTTTAACCCCGGGGCCTTTTTCAGCCATAGCATGCTGCGCTGTTAGAATCAGGAGGGCCAGTACGATGTGACCAAACATGAGATTTTCTACCGGGGAAAACCCCGAGACAACACTCTGTTCGGTCTGAATTGTAAAAAATACATCCACCAAAGGTACCTGCTTCCCGCGGGTAGCTTGCGTGTGTCAAAAACCCGATTATTGATGCGCTATTGCTACCATTGGGAAGCAGGTACCTCATAAACTGAGTTTTCAGTTTCACGGGAGTTAGCAAGCTCTAGCGCAAACCCTACTGCCAGCTTAGAGAAAATGGCTGCATGCTCAAAGCTAGACTCGGCATTAATTTTGTCGTTAGGCGTATGAATCAACTTGTTCATATGTTTTAACGACGACTCCGTTGGAAACACCGACGGGAATCCGTTCTTGTACCATGAAGCGTGGTCGCTACATCCGTACCGACACTGACTTTCCTCAATTCTCGCTTTAACATACTCATCATTTACACGCGCCAAAACAGCTCGGAGCCACGGACTTGTGAAGTCAGAAATCGAAGTTATCGTGCCCGCGCCAAGCCCCGGATACATGACCATGTCTAATTGCAGGGCTCCAACAACATTCTTATTTTCGCGCTTGTGATCTTCAGCAATATCTTGAGATCCAAATAAGCCTACTTCTTCAGCTGCGTACCAGTAGAAGTCGACTGTACGGCGAGGAGCTGGTGCCGAAAGCAATACGCGAACAGTCTCAACCAGCGCAGAAGAACCAGATGCATTGTCGTCGGATCCAGGAGCGGGCTCACTAGCCAACACTCCGCCGAGCTTCCAGTAAACGCTATCTAGATGGCCACCTAAAACAACATGTTCGTCAGCAAACACGCTACCCACAAACCTTACGTGAACCGACTTTTGAGTAGTCTTTTTGTGCTCAACAAGCCCAACCTTCACATCTTGGCGCCCCGAGGCGCGCACCATCTGCTCCAACATATTTTTCATGTCTTCGACGTGAACATTATTCTGTTCACCCTTGTGAAATCGCGTGGAGTAACCAGATAGCCATTCTACCTTTTCTTTAATATTTAAGGGCTCCACCTGATCCACGTAAGACTGAACATTCAAGCCACTGTTGAAACTCATTTTACTAAGGTAAGCGCCGTCTCTGAGTGCCTTTTGCAAGTCTAAGTCTTTTCGGTGCCTTTCAATAATAGGTAGAAAGAACGAATGCACATCGGTTGATTTTAGTGTAGCAAGCTCGCCCACGATAGTGTATCCGCCACATCGACCGAGCTCGTGCGCTCGTGTGCTAATGGCAATCATCTGCGCTGTATTAATGCTTGCGAGCGCCACTTGTGTTTCTGGCTCAAACGCTAGCGGAGTGATTGAAAGATCCTTTAAGATTTGAAGATCTGTTGCAATCACTCGACCTTCAAACTCTTCGATGTCATCGGGCAAATGTGCCGAACTTGTTAAAGGCATGATCAGACTCAACGATAACAACGTCATAAAAAGCGCCGTAATCCGGCTTGTTCCTCTCAGCAATTGTCTAGATGTAAGCTGCGTGTGTAACATGGTCCCCCTCCTTGGCGATCAACGGCCTCCCCACTGGCCTCTTCTTTGATCGGTATATCAAACAGGATTGGACTACCAGGTGCTGAAAGCTAGCTAGACTGGAAATTAGACAAGAAAATGGACCAAAGCCTACTGGCGCGCTCTACCAACGTAGTGAAATTTTTATGCCCGGCGGGGCTTTCGTCTGAGCAGTGCCGTAAAACCACCGACGCCCCAGCCCTGCCAAGGATAAAGCCTGTACGCAAATGCGGCCGTCAGGCTGCTTTGAAAGTCACCGAGCTGAACGACCTCGACACTTTCTAAATCAGGAAACTTCTTTAGAGCCCACTCAATCACTTTTTCGTTTTCTTCGACGCTAAATGTGCAAGTTGAGTAAAGGATAAACCCACCTGAAACGACGCATTCGGCAGCTGAAGAGACGCATAGCCTCTGAATTTTAACCGACCGATCGATGTTGTATTTAGAAAAGCAGCCTTTACTTTCTTTACCCTTCATTACCAGCGTTTGACCACTACAGGGTGGGTCAACAACGACCAGATCAGCACTGTCGGAATACCTTGAAGCTAGTGTCCTCATATCGAGATGGGTGACTTCAAAGTTGCCACCATGGTGAACTGCTAGATTGTGCCTCAGCCGCGCCACCCTGGCCCTCGCGTATTCATTGCAAAAAAATTTAGCACTCTCAAACTTTCGAGAAAGCAAAATGCTCTTACCACCCGGGGCCGAACATAGGTCGATAACGGATTGGATATTATTCGGCACACCATAATAGGCCGGTAGCACTTCAAATACGCTTGAGAGATCAAGGCCGTACTTTTGGTTGCCGTCACTCGGCTCGACTTGGCTCTGCCCGTTAAGCACAGGCGGATCAATAAGGACTTTGTGCGCGTAAATGGCCGAATCAAAGCATTCTTGTAGCTTCGATGATTCAGCTTCATCTAATTTGAGTTTGGTTGCGAGGCGGGCTATGGGTTCTCGTGACATCCTAGCTGAAGATAAGCTAGGATTGCACAATAAGAAAAACTTTTTTTAAGTCCTGGAGAAGCTTACATGTCTCGCAAGATTATCGCTACATCGGCTCTTCCCTACGCAAACGGGGCCATACACCTTGGACACATCTTAGAGCATCTTGCCATGGACTACTGGATCCGGTTCCAGAAACTCAAAGGCAATGCGGCCTTCTACTTCTGCGCCGATGATACGCACGGAACGCCAGTTATGTTGAAGGCCAGAGAAATGGGAATGAGCCCGGAAGACTGGGTAAAAAAATGCCAAGCAGAACACCTAAGAGACTTTAAGGATTTTGAGATCCAGTTTGATCATTACTCTACCACACACTCAAGTGAGAACCGGAGACTGGCAGAAACAATTTACCTAGGCGCCAAAAAGAATAACAACATTGCAACCAAAACAATTCAGCAACTCTTCTGCGAAAACGACAAGATGTTCTTACCTGATCGTTTTGTACGAGGCACTTGCCCGAAGTGCGCCTCAGAAAACCAGTACGGCGACGCGTGCGATAACTGTGGATCTACATACTCTCCTAAAGATCTCATCAAACCTCAGTGTTCAGTATGCGGAACTACCCCTGTCGACAGAGAGTCCGAACATGTTTTCTTTAAGTTGGGCGACTTTCAGGAGTTTTTAAAAGAATGGGTCCCCCAGCACACACCAAAAGAAATCTCAAACAAGATGAACGAGTGGTTGAGTGAACCTCTTCGCAATTGGGATATTTCTCGCGATGAGCCCTATTTCGGCTTTTTAATTCCGGGTTATTCTGACAAGTACTTTTACGTTTGGGTAGATGCACCTATCGGATACATCTCAACTTTATCTGAGTGGGCCATTTCTCAAGGTAAAAAATACGAAGACTTTTGGGAGAACGAAGAGTTCGAGATCTATCACAACATTGGCAAAGACATCGTGTATTTTCACTGTCTCTTTTGGCCAGCGATGCTCAGATCGGCGGGCTTTAGGACGCCCAATGAGATCATCGTCCACGGGTTTTTGAATGTAAACGGCGAGAAGATGAGCAAGTCAAAAGGGACATTCATCAACGCACGCACCTACTTGAACAACTTAAACCCTCTGTTCTTGAGATACTATCTTGCTAGCAAAATGTCAGGTAGCGTGAGCGACCTTGATATCAATTTTGAAGACTTCACTTCGCGCGTAAACTCCGAACTTATCGGCAAAATAACGAATCTTGGCTCGCGTAGCCTTCAAATGATCGCAAAAAGATTTGACTCTACTCTCGGCAAAATTCTGGATGACGACAAAAAGAAACTCCTTGAATGGCAGCGACAGGTAGACGATTTGGCTAAACTTTACGACGCTCGAGATTTCGCCAAGGTGATCGTGGGAATTCGAGAAATTGCTGAGTCAGCTAACCAATATTTTGATTCGAAGGCACCTTGGAAGGGAACAGAAGCCACTCGCCTAAGTGATTTGTCTTGCTTGACTACAGTTGCGAATTTATTTAGGTGGTTGGCCGTCGCATTAAGCCCAATCTTACCGTCCTACAGTGAGAAGGCGTTGGCCTTGTACGGTAAATCTCAACCGAAATGGACAGATCTAAAGGACATTATAGAAGAGCAACAAGTAAAGGCTTACACTCACCTGATACAAAGAATCGAACCTGAAAGGATTCAAGCAATGATTGAAGAACAAAAACGAGAATATGAAGCCTCATTAGAAAAAGCGACTCCTGCTGCACCTGTCAAAGCAGCGACTGAGACTCAAACTGAAGGGGCGATGATCACGATTGATGATTTTATGAAGGTGGATCTCAGGGTTGCGCGAATTGCCGAAGCTTCTCTGGTGGAAGGTGCTGATAAACTGCTAAGGTTAAAATTAGACTTGGGGCCACTCGGAGAGCGGCAAGTTTTCGCGGGCATTCGGGCTGCCTATGAGCCCGAGAAACTTGTAGGCCGTCATACGATTGTGGTTGCCAATCTCGCCCCTCGAAAAATGAAGTTCGGTATGTCGGAGGGAATGGTGCTTGCCGCCGGTGACGGAGGCGCTGATCTTTACATCTTTAGCCCCGACTCCGGTGCCAAAGCCGGTCAACGAGTAAAATAAGCGAAGGGGCGTTTACGTATCACTATAGCCAAAACTCAAGCGACAATATCGGCATGTGGGTGACTCAGATATTCTAAGCCGTTAGCATTTGTTGTGCTTGTGGCGCAAACGATAGTTAAGTCAAGTTTTGAGCGTTTGTTACGGGTTGAATTCTCCAATGTCAGGATGAAGCGAAACTGGCCCTCTGTAGGGATGATAAATCGGTACTCGTCGAAAGCTGGTTGATGATCTTGACGAATAGGGAGCAAAACCTTTTGAGCGCTCATAGACGGCTTTGATGAGGTTGGCTGGAGATAGCTCTTCCAACTCGTAGGCACCTTCTGAACTCATGTCTCGCTTTTCAAGTATTGAAGTAACAAGTTGAGAGACGTACCCCGCCACAATTGGAGCCGCCATGGATGTGCCACTCATTGGTCCAACGATAAACTGAGATTCTGCGCAATAGTTTTGTTTAGCGAGTTTATAAAGCAATTGATTAAAGGTATGAATGTTTTCTAGCTCTTTCTCGTTCAGTGGATACTTGCCCTCTTTCGCCCTACTGACAACTGGTTCGAACAAAGCGTAGTCCTTAACAAAGTCCCCCGCGGTCAAGGCAGCGCCAGCGATAAACTCAAATCGAGTATCACTGCCGCTACAGTCAATCGAGCGAAGAGGTGCTACGACAGATTCCCCCAGTGCAAAAACTTGATGAACTCCCGACACAAATTCTGGCATAATAATGTTTGTAAAAGAAGACAACGCCTCCTTTGAAGAAATGCTTCCCACACAAAGTACGTTCGTGTTGTTCCACAGTTGCGAACGAGACTCTTGAGACTCAGCATGCTGTTTAGGAGTTTCTTGCTTTTGAGTTGGTCGGGCATTCGAGTCTAACTTCAATAGGGAGTTTAACTTAAGGTTTGAAGACAAGTCGCATGGTATCGCCGAGCGCGTCCTGCCATCAATGCCAGAACCATCATTTCCAGCCGCAACAACAAACAAGGTTTTTGGTGCGTATTCTGTGATCGCTTCACGCAACTGATTTTTGAAATATTCAAACTGCAGGTAAATGATTGCTTTTCTTCTTTGCTCAGTCAGTTCAGGCGCAAAGGTCGAATCGACCTCTCTTAGGTATCCGTGACCCAAAGACATGTTTACGATTTTTACTTTCTTTTGGCCGTTGTACTTTATAGCTTGAACAAGCTGATCAACAAACTGAAGCGACATCATCTGGTTTTCAGAGAAGTTATCTAAAAATTCGTCAACCCAGGCTATGACATCTTTTGCTTCGGGCTTACGTGAGGAGTTTTGAAACTCAGCCCTACTAGAAATGTAATCTAGAACACTCTGCGCCGACTCGCCCTCCAAAGCCCACCTGAGAAAATTTTCTTTGAAGTTTTGAATCGTAGGTCCATCTAACCTCTGACTCGTCTCTTTGGTGCTCACAATTACGCGTGAAGGGAGCACCATGGCCTTCTCGTTTTGGGCGAGCACCGTCGCCGCGACATGTGTGCCGTGTTGATTCTCTGAAACTTGACTGGGCTCAAATAGGGCGGGGTGACTGCGAACCCCCAGCTTGTGTTGATAGTCTTCTCTGAGAGGCGCAGGCCGTGCTGCCAAAGAACAGGAAAATTCAGATGACTTTCGACCCTTAAATAGCCAATCATCTTGAACGGCCTGCTTTTCATACTTCACAACATTCATATTAGTCATGATCAAACTACCCCTGGAGGCAGTCGGCGAGTTGAGCTGAAGATTCAACAACTCAAGACTTACTCCCCTGATTGCCGAAATTTTCTCTAAAACGAGGCTACGAGACATCTCGGAGTCATCGAGTCGCATCCACCTTTCAAACTCCACTCCACTAAGTTTAAAGCAAAGCTGCTTACGCAGTTGGGTCAACGTGTCTACTGAAGGAAGCCTTCGTGTGTGCTCGTACCAAACTGTCTGCAACTTTACCAAAGACTCTTGCCTCTTTGTCTTTAGGTCGAAAACGGCATCTGGGTTTCTATAGACCTTGTAACTGACGTGGTTGTCGAGGTGAGCCAAAAACTCATTCCACCTTGGATGGTTCTGCACCACTTGAGTCAACAATTCCACAAAATCTAAAAATCCCTCAATTTCTATTAACACTGCTTTTGACGCATCTGGGCCGAAGTCAGGAGTGCCTAATGTTGGCTCCATTTCCCAAGGTAAGTCATGAATGGCCCGCTCTATTCCTTCATCGCGATAGCGTTGACCCTTTTTCGGATTTTCGGCACCTAGCTTTCTCAATTTATCTGCGCCTTTGTTCTTTAGATATTCCTCTCGAAAACTTTTTACAATTTCTGGCTGCTGCATCTTGAGAGCGATTCGAGCCAATGCGAAAACAGAAATTGCTTCCCGGTTGAGCTTACTGAAAAGGCTTTTTGAAAGAGACTCGTGGGCGCTGAGTTGTGTTAGAAAATGCGAGACAAACTCAGTATTGAATTCGGTCATTAAGGAGAATGGTTCTTCCGGTGCGCCTATGATAATCCCGTCGCGAACGCCCTGTGCTCCAAAAGCGTAAAGAGACGCATCAAAATAGAGTGGGTATGGTAGTCTATCCGCCGCAAAGAAATCATACCCAACTCCATCGGGTTGATTGCTCCCATTCCAGTCGTAGACAACACGTTCATTCAGAAATGGATGTAAGTAATCAACTCCCGAGTCGACGACTCCTACTGTGACTCGGCCTCGTTGATCAAACCTCTTTTGCCATTGGTGCAGTTCAACCGAGGGATCAGGGTTAACAAGTTGGTCGAGGGATGCGGGAAGTTCGCCCTGAAAGATCTCACTTGGATCTTGCTCAGGAGTGCGGCAGGAAACCGCGGCGGCAACTGCTACAAAGAAAACGACGCCTCGAAAAAAGAAATGTTTGTTCGATTTTTGAAAATACAAGTTGCCCCCCCCCAAAGTCTTACCTTTGATAGCGAACTTCTTCTGATTAGGGACCTTTTTCTTTCTGCAGAGGTAATTTTTTCACATGATTAAAGCATATTCGGGGCTAACCACTTTTGTGCTTCAGAAAAACTCATTTTCTTTCTCTTGGCGTAGTCATCCACCTGCTCGTTCGTGATCTTGCCAACTGTAAAGTACTGCGCTCGCGGGTGATTAAAGTAGTAACCCGAAACAGAACACGGTGGAGTCATTGCAAAGGTCTCCGTTAACCGAATCCCTACCTTTGTTTCAACTTCGAGCAGGCGCCAAATTTTCGCCTTTTCAGTATGATCCGGGCACGCGGGATATCCCGGGGCCGGCCTGATTCCGCGATACTTTTCATCAATCAAATCCTTCGGCGACATGTTTTCGTTGAGTCCATAGCCGCAAAAGTTTCTAGCAAGTTTGTGACAGCGCTCTGCCATTGCTTCGGCAAGACGATCGCCCACTGCTTTTATCAAAATTGACGTGTAATCATCACCCTTGCTTTCAAAGCCGCGAGCATACTGCTCGACTTCTGGTCCGGCAGTAACTGCAAAAAAACCGAGCGAGTCGATAAGACCTTGGTGCTTGAGTTGTTGTTCCTTGCTAGCAACAAAATCGCTCAAGCAAAAATTTGGCGAAGAATTTGTTTTAGCTGTCTGCTGCCGAAGAAATTCAAATCGCTCGATGACTCGAGATGAACTCATCAACTCTTCGCGCTTTTCACGTGTATATGCTTGAACGTCTTGAGCCCGAATCGTCGAGCCCTCAAAAGTTTGCGAATAGACTTCTATTGTGTTGCCAACTGAAGCCGCAGGCCAAAAACCCCACACGCTTCTGGGCTTTAAGATTTTTTCTCGTTTCATTTGATTCAATATCCGCTGGGCATCCTCAAATAGCTCCTTCGCCTGTGCGCCATACTTGGGATGTTGAAATATCTTCGGATAAAGACCCTTAAGCTCCCACGTCCAAAAAAGCGGAGACCAATCGACGAACTCGGTGAGTTCATCAATATTAACGTCGTCTTCTTTATGAACGCCAAACGACTGAGGAAGGGCAATATCATCTGATGAAAATTCATAATCAAAGCGATTTTTGTTGGCTTCAGAAAAACTAATGTAGTCCTGATCTGAGGACTTACCATGGGTTCTTCGAATGGCCTCTTGGCTTTGCTGATTGGTAGCGATGTACTCTGAAGAGCTCTCTGACAAAAGCTGACTACAAACACCGACTACCAAGGATGCATCTGGCACATGCACGATGGGGCCTTCGTAGTGAGGGGCAATTTTTATAGCTGTATGTGCTTTGCTTGTTGTCGCGCCACCTATCAAGAGAGGTGTTTTGAATCCCCTTCGCTGCATTTCTTTGGCGTTGTATATCATTTCATCGAGCGAAGGAGTGATAAGTCCGCTCAGACCAATAAAATCGGCTTTGAGCTCCTCTGCTTTTTTAAGAATGGCTTCGCAATCAACCATCACTCCAAGGTCGTGAACCTGGTAACCGTTGCAACCTAAAACCACAGCAACAATGTTTTTACCAATGTCGTGAACATCGCCCTTCACGGTTGCGATTACAAACCTACCTTGGCCTCTGCCTTGAAGACCTAAGCTATCGGCTTCGTCTTCCTTTTCCATAAAAGGCGTCAAGTGAGCGACCGCTCTCTTCATCACTCGGGCACTTTTTACGACTTGCGGAAGAAACATCTTTCCGCTTCCAAATAACTCCCCAACTACCTTCATCGCATCCATTAACGGACCCTCAATAACATCTAGGGGTCGCTTAGATCTTAAGCGGGCTTCTTCGGTGTCGATTTCGATGTAGTCGGCGAAGCCTTTGACCATGGCATGTTCAATGCGCTTATCAACACTCTGCTCTCTCCATGATAAATCTGTTTTGTCTTTCTTAGCTCCCCCGTCGCCGCGGTATTTTTCTGCAGCTTCGAGCAAATGCTCGGTGGCATCCGCACTTCTATTCAGGATGACATCTTCGATCAACACTAAGAGTGATGGCTCGATTTCTTCATAAACTTCTAACATCCCAGCATTGACAATGCCCATATCAAGGCCGGCTTTAATTGCGTGATACAAAAACGCTGCATGCATTGCTTCGCGGATTTTATTGTTGCCCCTAAAAGAGAAAGAAACATTGCTAATTCCGCCGCTTGTTCTAGCGCCGGGACATTTCTGTTTAATCTGTTTTACGGCCTCTATAAACGCCACACCGTATTCATTGTGTTCGTCAATTCCGGTTGCTAGCGTGAGAACGTTCGGGTCGAAAATGATGTCCGTCGGTTCAACTCCGACTTTGTTTACAAGTAGATCGTAGGCTCGTTTACAAATCTTTACTTTGTCTTCGAGAGTGGCAGCCTGGCCGCGCTCGTCAAATGCCATGACAACCATAGCCGCGCCATACTTCTGGCATAGCTGTGCCTGGCGCAAAAACTCTTCTTCTCCCGCCTTGAGGCTCAGCGAGTTCACCAAAGACTTGCCTTGAACACACTTAAGCCCAGCTTCGAGTACCGACCACTTAGAGCTGTCGATCATGATGGGAACTTTGCAAATGTCTGGCTCCGCTGCGATGAGATTCAAAAACCTGGTCATGCACTCTTCGCTATCCAGCATTCCTTCATCAAAATTGACATCAATAATGTTAGCCCCGTTTTCAACCTGACTACGGGCTACTTTTAAAGCCTCCTCAAATCGATCTTCTTTTATCAACTGGGCAAACTTAGGTGAACCCGTCACATTAGTTCTCTCACCTACGATCATAAAGGGCGCGCCTTCTATCGGCAGCACCAAGGGTTCAAGGCCGCTAAAACGTGTGGCCTGCGGAACTTGAGGCACTATGCGAGGTGCCACATCCGAGACAGCTTGAGCTATTGCAGAAATATGAGCCGGCGTAGTGCCGCAGCAACCACCTACTATGTTGATAAAACCACTTTCAGCAAATTCTTTAACCAATGCCGCGGTTTCACGAGGCTTTTGATCGTATCCTGTTTCACTTAGCGGGTTTGGCAGACCTGCATTTGGATAACAACTCACGTAGCAATCTGCCACTCTTGAAAGCCTCTCAATATAGGGCCTCATCTCTTCTGCGCCGAGAGCGCAATTAATACCCACGCTCAGAGGCTTTGCATGACGAATAGAATTCCAGAAGGCTTCAATCGTTTGGCCAGATAGTGTGCGCCCAGATTGGTCCGTGATGGTCACGGAAACCATAATCGGGATTGGTTCGCCTAGCTTCTCATTAATCTGCTGTATAGCAAAAAGGGCCGCCTTGAGATTCAAAGTATCGAAGACCGTTTCACAAAGGAGCAAATCAACTCCGCCCTCAATAAGTGCAGCAGCTTGTTCTCTGTAACTCTCTTTAAGCTGATCAAAACTTACAGCCCTGTAGGCAGGATTATTTACGTCGGGTGAAATCGAAGCGGTTCGAGTCGTCGGACCTAACGCGCCGGCAACATAAACTTGTGCATGAGGCTGTTCTTTTTTAAACTCCGCCACCGCATCTTTAGCAATCTTTGCTGCCGCAAGATTAATCTCTGTTACTGAACCCTCTAAGCCGTAGTCGGCCTGAGAAATGGAATTTGCGTTAAAAGTACTTGTTTCAATAATGTGAGCACCCGCACGCAGGTATTCTAAATGGATCTCCGTAATAACGTCAGGTCTCGTTAGACACAACAAATCGTTATTGCCTTTAAGATCTTTGAAGTGGGTTTGGAATTTCTGGCCCCGGTAGTCGGCCTCTGAAAGCTTGTACCTTTGAACCATTGTTCCCATGGCGCCATCAATCACAAGAATTCGGTTTTTAAGTGCGCTATCTACTTCTTGGAATATTCGGCTAGTTTTATTCAATTTTCTCTCCAATAGAAAAATAGGTGATCTGAAATGCCAGCTAGTTGCTACGAATCAAACGAGCTGCGAAGAAACCATCTCCGGAATAAGGGGACGGCAACCAGGATTCGACAAGATCAATGCTCCACTCCGGGTGATCATCAACAAATTCATTAATTTGGGCCAGGTTCTCTTTATCAAAAACCGAGCACGTTGAGTAGAGCAATTTTCCGCCGGGCTTAAGAACTTTGGAATACTTTTCGAGTATGTCTCTTTGCGTACTTATGAGTCGCTCGAGGTCTTCTTGGCAAAGACTGTACTTAGCCTCAGGGTTACGCCGAAAAACGCCTGATCCCGTACATGGGACGTCAAGCAAAAGCGCATCGAATCTTTCCCTGTGACGCTTTAAAAAGCCCTCATCCTCGATGTGATGCACTTCTACGTTATCAACCTTCGCTCGTCTGAGCCGTAGCTTCAGTTCAGCAATTTTATTTTTACTCGGATCACAGGCAAGTATCTTTCCTTGATTCTTCATTAAATTTGACAAGTGGAGGGTCTTCCCGCCTGCTCCGGCGCACCCATCCATGACTCGCATCCCCGGTTTTATTTCTAAAAGGGGCGCAATCAGTTGTGAGTGGCCATCTTGAACTTCAAATAAACCGGCTTTAAATGCGGGGGTCACAAAGACATTTTGCCGACGCTTCAATCGAAAACCAATTTCACTCACTGGATCTAAGGAAATGCCGCTAGCTTCGAGATTTTGCTGCAGTTCTGGAGCCGTTGTCAGTGCCGTATTTGTTCTTAAAAAAACTGGTGCCTCCTGATTGGAGATCTCCCAAAACTTGGTATATTTGTCTTTCAAACTAGATTGCGAGAATTCATCGAGCCATTGACCGCACGAATGCCTGGCCCAAGTTGGCATCTCATCGGACGTCCATCGAGAGATCGCGCTTCGAAGTTTAGACTCGATCTCTTTCGTGGCCTCAAAATGCGGCCAAACTTTTTGAATCTCTTCATAATCTGCCCTATGAAGTTCCTGTGACGCGCCTTCGGAGCGGATCATCCTCATCGAAAATGCCACGACGAGCGGCCAGCTTTTTGGATCGGACAAGTTCACTTCTAACACCCATCCAATTCGAAGTTTCCAGCGAACGAGAAAGTAACACAGCGACGAAACGGCAGCTCGATCGCGCTTACCCCAGTTTCTGTTAGAACCGAAAGCTTTCTCAAGAACAAACCTGATATAGCTCTCACCCGAAAACAAATCATTGAGCGCCCGCTCTTTAATAAACAGCAATTGCGGGCGATGAAGGAATAACAATTCAACCTCTTAAAATACGAACACGGTGCCTAAAGAAAAATAGGTTCCATTAAACTGACCCGAACTTAACAGATGAAGATGGTTTTTCAAACCCCCTTCAACGGTGAATCCCACAGTTTGGTAGACGTTAAAAAACCTGGCACCCGCAAAAAGTTGATAATCGAGTGAGAGATTTGACTCATTTTCTAATTGTCGAAAGAATATTCCCGGGCCGATACCGCCACCGAAGTAGAGTGGGAAACGACTGGCCGCATCTGGGAACACAATCACGGGAACCAAAGAGAGCTTAAGGCTTTCTCCTTGCGCTAAACTGTAGGTATTAAAGTCTGCCCGAAAAATGAGATCCATGGAATTAACCCACTCGCCCACGCGATAACCGACGCCAAATGTGTTGCGCCCAGCGTTTCGGACCTTTCCACCGGGGCCCCATTCGTAAGCGTCACCGTCAAGATAACCGCCAATGTGAAGCATAAGTAGGCGATCACTCTCAGACGGAGCACGACCCGCAACTGCCCTTGTTGATCGCGTCGTAAAGTACTCTCTTGCCGAGTCTTCTCCCACCTCAACAACTTCCGGCGAGCGCGACTCGAGACTGCGCTCACTAATACCTGCCCGAGAACGCGTTTGCCCTAATCCAACCGATGGCAATACTAGAAGCGCAATACACCCAATCAAACGTACCAAACTTCGACTCCTGAAATTCATTTTACCCCCCGCTAAACACAGTCCATTGTACTTGCTTACCCATGAGGAATAACATAGTTTACGCAATGGGAGAAGCACCATGAAATGCCCCTATTGCCAAGCTCAAGACACACGAGTGCTCGACACTCGCATGCATAAAGGCGGAGAACAAATTCGGCGAAGGCGCGAGTGCATCCAGTGCAAGTCTAGGTTTACGACGCAGGAAGGCCTGCTCGAAGATCTTCCTTTTATTGTTAAGAAGGATGGACGAAGGGAACCCTTTTCAAAAGAAAAGGTCATGAGAGGCATCCAGGCTTCTTGTCAAAAAAGACCCATCTCGCTTTCTGAAATCGAACAAATTGTAGACCGTGTCAGTAGGAGTATTTTGAACCGTTACGAAAAAGAAGTTTCTTCTGGGGTCATAGGTCAGATGGTAATCGATGAACTCAGAAGTCTCGACGATGTGGCTTATATCCGGTTTGCGAGTGTCTACAAATCCTTTAGGGACCTCGACGAGTTTTTAGAAACACTAGAATCTAATCCCGAATCCTTGGTACCACAGGGCAATAAGGTGTTTAGAGAGAAAAATAACGAATCATGAATCTCAAGAAGAAAAAAATCCGAGAAAAAGCTTTTCATGTCATTTACGAAAATGACTTTCAAACGAGATCAGGTATACCCACGGACAAGAGAGGCTCTGTTGAAGAAGGATATGCTCTTCACCTGGATGAATCTCACTTTGAAGAACTCACATCCGAGGCCCTTGCAGAAGCCCACGAATTAGCTCAAAGCGTTTTTTTTCATTTAGAGCAGATCGACCGTATTATTAAACAATGCTCAAAGTCCTGGCGCATTGATCGGATGAATTCTGTGGATCGAAGCATCCTCCGTCTGGCAATTTTTGAAATGGATATTGGAGAACCTGTGTTACAGCCAGCAATAGCCATTAACGAAGCGGTAGAGCTGGCTAAGGTCTACGGCACCAGTGAGTCAGGTGCTTTTGTGAACGGCATCTTGGATCAGGCGGCCAAAGTGCTTGGACGTATCGAGAGTGGATCGGATTGACATGCAAATTGTTAGCTTGAATTCCATTTCATCGCTCTCTGAGGGGGCTCCATTTTGGTTCATTCACCCCCGCGCCAAGAGCGCCTGGACCCGAAAAATCGACTGGCTCATTAATTTTCAACTGGCACGGGCAACGCTGTGGCAAAGACCGACCATCTCGACCTTTCTTAAGGAAGAGCTCGCTGACCGCGAAAGTGAGTTTGAAGTGAAGTCCTTTGACAATTCATCGGACCTGATTGTCAGTGTAAAGGCTTTTCTCCCCGCCAAAGCAATTATTCAAATTGATATTGATGATTCCTCGAAATGGCTTGAGAGAGTCGACGAAGTTAGCTCTCAAATTGGTGCGAATATTTATCGAGTATTTCCGAAAGATAGTGATGACCCCTTGGAGTTAAAAGCGAGAATTGCAAAGTCCATAAAGTTCGCAAGCGAGGTGAGCTTAGTCGCGCCGCTTGATGGCCAAGACACTCGAAAGGCCAAATCTTGAAAGGTCAAAGTCTCTCACTCTACGTTGTTTCAGATAGCACCGGTGAGACCGCTATATCACTTACACAAGCGGCACTTGTGCACTTTCAGAACCAGGAAGTGCAGATCATTCGGATTCGACATTTAAAACAAACTGAACAAATAGATCGACTCGTCGATGACATCAAAGCTCACTCTGGCCTCGTGGTTTTCACTATTGTTGCTCAAGATCTAAAGAAGCATCTGGTTGAGCAATGCTCTGTTAACAAGATCCCCGTTGTGGATTTATTGGGGCCCCTCTTGTTCGCCCTCGATCAATTTTTCGAAGTCACACTCAATGGCTCGCAAAGACAAGTAGGCCTTCTACGTACTGTCGATGAACGTTATTTCCGAAGAGTGGAGGCAATAGAATTTACGGTTAAACATGATGATGGCAAAGAACTGAGAGACCTTGAAAATGCCGACATTGTGCTCGTAGGGATTAGTCGTACAAGTAAGACACCACTTTCTGTTTTTCTCTCACACAAAGGATGGAAGGCAGCCAATATTCCGATTGTACTAGGGATGGATTTACCAGACGAGCTTCTAAAGGTAGACCCGAGAAAGATCATCGCTTTAACGATTGATCCCCAAAAACTCACCGCCATCCGCAAAAAGCGAGCGGAAAAACTAGGGGTCCACCAAACAGACTATGCCTCTTTAAAACACATCAATGAAGAAGTAGAATATGCGCTCAAGATTTTTGAAAAGAATCGCCGCTGGCCAGTCATCGACGTAACCGAGAGAGCACTCGAAGAGACAGCAGCAGAAATTATTCGACTTGTTTGCGCCCGCCTGGGGCGCAAAGAAGATCCACTGATGTGAGGCTCATGTATATTGGCTCATCTAAAAAGTGCCTGCTAAAGCTGTTGCTGGAGAGCCTTCATAAAAACGTCAACTGCCATTGCCACTTTTTGAATCTTAGGCACATAAATTGTCATTGAAATTTCGTACTCAAAATCTGTGACTTCAATTTTTCTGAGTCGATCTGCATTCAGCTGTTTTATCACGCTGTGCTCTGGCAAGAACCCCCAACCTAACTTGGCCTCAACGACTCTCTTTAAAGTACCCACGTTGGAGGACTCAAAAACTGGTCTAACTCTCATAGACCTCTTTTTCAAAGCCTTCTCGAGAGTGTTTTCAAACCCTGCATATTCATTCGCCAATGAGATTACGGGCAATAGATTGTATTGATTTAGATCAATACTGTTGGGAACTTTGGCGTCTTTAACCCCCGTTACTAAAACCATTTTTTCTTTAAATAATGGAGTCGCTTCGCAATCAGAGGGCTCCATCGAGTATTCCTTTTGCGTATCTGGAAGGAGCGCGACATCGACCTCTCCACGCTCCAACATGCGAACAATCTCGGCTCCCCGTCCGTATTTCAACTGAAGCCTTACCTTGTTATTGTTTTTCAAGAAAAGCCCAAACACCGGGCCAATGAGATGAAGGCCAATAGAATTCAGTGTGCCTACCCTTAGCAAACCGCTCACCTCAGCCTGCATAGCCTGAATGGCTAAGCGCGACTCATCGACCAGTCCAAGAATCCTCTGAGCATACTCATAAAGCAGTTGTCCTTGCGGAGTTGCCCGTACTTGTCTCACTCCCCGAATGAGCAATTCGATACCCACATCTTCTTCGAGTTGCCGGATTTGTTGGCTTACAGCGGGCTGTGTTAAGAAAAGTTTCTGCGATGCGGCTGTCATGCTTCGCTCTCTTAGTACCGTACAAAATGTTTTAAGGTGTTGAAAATTCATACCTTTTTTTACCATAAAAAAACCTTATAGGTCGCTCAAAAAGATCTAAATTGCTCTTTTGTCCAGTTTCGAACAAAATCACACTCGGGTGAAGGGTAAGTTCGAAAAATAAGAGCAGGCTCAGGGGGAGCGAAAAGGTGCTTAAGTTTTTGACGAACAAATTGTCGCTCAGGGGATTCAGGGGGAATTTTGGGGGAACAAAGAGAGTCGGCTCGTACCGGGAAAGGGCGCTTTCTTCGAGATAGAAGAATTGAACGCCTCGTGCAGGAGAGAGCGGAGACTTGGGGAAGTCTTCGCTCTGAACCCAAGGCCTTAGCGTTACCAAAAATTCTAATTGGCCTTCTTGTTTTGAGCGGTTTCGGGTGTGCTCAGCCAATCGGATCCTTTAGGCAAGTGGCCCCCGCTACCCCGTCTGACCTGGGGGTTTTAGTTCAAAATCTCGAGCCCTCTGAGATCGATGTTTTTATCAATTCCGGAATCGACCTGCGACAACTCTACGGCAACAGTTACGAAGTCTATACGGATATTCAAACTGTGCGCGCGACACTTTCGAGTGATAAAATCATCGGCAAAAATGAGTTGTTCAAAATCATCCCGCCCGCCTCTACGCGATTCAAAAAAAACAATGATGCCAATTTTGTTAGGAGTCTTCTTGCTCAGTGCGAAGTAGCCGACAAACTAAGCCTTGAACTAGGAGCGAGTCTTACAATCTCAGTCGACGGCCTTAAAGCTGGCCTAGCTCACCCGGTGATCTCCAAAGAGTTCGATGGGCCGACCACAGTAAAATTGGAATCCAAAACATCTCGACAAACTGTTCTAAAGGGCCGCACCAATAGTTACTGGATTATCTGGGCGCAGCCCGAAGGATCTGAAGACAATCCTATTCTTTCAAAAGGCTCAGAGCTGAACCTTTCTGTGCCAGTTCCTGGTGCTTATTCTCTTCAAGCTGTAATTCAAGACGAAAAAGGAAGATGCGAATCATCTGTCATGGCATTGGGAGCCGAGCACAACGAGAAGTATCTCGGAAGAGGCAGAAATATTGTCATGCCGGCAAAGACTAAAGACTTCGACCATCTGCTTGCCGTGCATGCAGAGGAGGCGTGGCAACACTCGCGCGGCAAAAATGTTAGAATTGCGGTTATCGACTCGGGAGTGGCTTACAACCATCCGTTGTTGAGGGACAGAATTGCTATTAACCAAAAAGAAATCCCGAACAACGGAATTGATGACGACGGCAATGGCTTGGTCGACGACGCTTATGGCTTCGACTTTGTTCAAAGGGACGCCACTCCCAATGATCCAAGTGGCCATGGGACTTTTGTCACAACGATGGCTGTCGGAACCATCGGTGGCATCGCCCCCGAGTCAATGGTCCTACCAATCAGAGCTATCAACGTTTATGGAATGGGGGACATCGGCACCATCGCTGCCGCGATCAACTACGCGGTCGATCAGAGAGTAGATCTCATCAACCTTTCTATAGGCCTCCCTGACTCATTCGAAACCCAGCTTAAGTTAAAACCCTCCATCGAGCGAGCAAGAATACACGACATAATCGTCGTTACTGCTGCTGGAAATGAGACGACTGACATTGATAAAATTCCCATGGCGCCCGCATCTTACGCCTATTCAAACCTGATTTCTGTGGCAGCCATTGATAAGCAGCTACAGCTTACGAACTATTCGAACTATGGCAGTAAGAGTGTGAAATTGGCGGCTCAGGGTGGAACCAGTGAGGCTCCCATAGTTAGCGCCTATCATCTACCGACTCTGGGTCCCCTATTGACTAAAATGTCTGGCACTTCAATGGCAACACCACTTGTTACTGGAGCGCTAGCTCTCATCAAATCGAGACATCCAGGGCTTTCTGCAGCACAAGTTATTGAACTCTTTATACGCACTCAGCCGGAAGCTGCCCATTTGGCAGACAAGATATCCAGGGGCAAACACCTTGACCTCCGGTATCTAACGCCAATACTCAAGTAGAGCTCAGATCGTCACCGACGAAAAATAATTTAGTTCAACGCCAAAATCGCTGAAGCTTTCATTTGAGTTGGTTCACTCAATCACTTGCGCTAATCTGTATATCGAATCGCAAAGCGTGAGCGAAGAAGCATCGAATGATCGCGGATTCTAAGAATTCGCACTGAGTATTGATTGGAAGACTTATGCAGCGTTATTGGATTTTTGCCACGAGATTGCTGGCCTTCGGACTGCTGATGGTCACGAGTTTTGAGGTCAGCCACTCAAAAACTTTTCGCAGTGACTACGTGTCTTTTGATCTGCCAGATCGCTGGGACTGCGTTCGAGAAAATACCGAGTGGGTGTGCAAAAGCACCGTCGTTGCAAACACTAAGGAAGCAATAATTATTCTTACGGCCAAAGAGATTGGGCCCGAAGACTCCTTAGCCGCGTACGAAAGCCATCTTAAGACGCCTAGAATGGTACCGGACGCCCAAGGCAGACCTCAAAAAAGTGTGATCAAAAGCGTTGTCTCCCGTAAAATCGCCCAACATACGTGGTTAGACGGCCTGCAGCTCGGGAGCGAAATACCGTCGTACTACACGCGCTATCTCGCAACCGTGAAGTCCCGCTTGGCCATCTTAGTCACTTTTAGTGCGCACCAACGCTACTTCACAAAATACAGTGGTGATTTTTTTAAAGCCGTTAATAGCCTGAGAATTGTCGCCAATTCTGACCTTCTTAACCCCTCAGCCACTAGTTCTCTCGAACTTGGTGGATCTGAGCAAATCGGCCCCGGCCAGGTACCTGGATTCGGCTCACCACTGCAGGTTCCAGATCTCGACACCCTTCCGTCCGAGCCTAGCGGAGCACCCAGAAATCAGCAGTTATTGTTTTTAATCGGAATTATCATCGCCGTGGCGGGGATATTCATATTCCTTAAACGCAAATAAATGTTTGCCATGGTGCGTCTAACAAGATATACAAGGCAAATGAAACCAAGGAGATGGATCTAGTTATGGATATTTTCTTTGATGCCCTTCGAATTTGGCTTGAGGACATGGGCCTTACGACAGCCTATCTTTTGACGATCTCTTTTCTTTTTGTAGCTGTAGTTGCTCTTATCACCCGCGAGATCATGACATGGTTGGTACGCTCGCGTTCCGTGCTCAAGACCCTGAAAAAGCAGCTCCAACACATGGAACAAATTGAAGGGGAAATCAGCGAGGTCCAAGCAGAAATAAGGAATCTGAAAGGTGTCATTTCTGCTTTAACGCTTTCTCTTGAGAGAGACGCTCAACGAAAGACGCCCACAACTAAAACCAGTAAATTTGAAACCAATAAAGAGACCGTCGTCCATCAGACGAAAAGACCCCCAGAACCAACCCCCTAAGCTTTTACACCTTGAACCTACTTCTAGAGTTTCTTCTTGCCGCTTGTTATTTCTTGTTTGCCACCTTACCGGGCATCGCTTGGCTCATTTTACTTTTTTACATCAAATCGCCTTCGGTGGACGCCAAAGTAAATAACGATCCCAGTGAAGGGCTCGAAGTTCTGACCGTGGTGTCACAGCACTTCTTTTGGGTTTTGCTCACACTGACCACTTGGTGGGTGGCTTGGGCATACCAGTCTACACTTAGTGCCCCTCTCGGGTTCGTCGGTCTTGCATCAGTCTTTTACGCAGCCGCTTTGCTTATTCCTTTGTTGTTGGTGTTTTGGTTTTCAGCAACCAAATCTTCGAAACCTCGTTGGCGGACATGCTCTCATCAGTTAATGCAGTTTGCAGCGAGTGAGTCCGCCCGCGGGTTAGCAATCAGGCTTGGTCAAGTTTTGCTTTTACAGTTTGCCGTATTCTTGGGCTGGAGCTTTTTGCGCAAATACAATCCGGAACTGCTTTCACTAGAAAAATTCATGGACTACGGATTTATTGAGTCTATTCGAAATTACGTCGCGGTACCGCCGATCGATCCCTTTTTGTCTGGCTACGGAATTAATTACTACTATCTCGGGCACTGGTTATCAGCTTTAAGAAGTGCTTCAATATATAAATTTCCTATTGCCGCATACCATTTCGAAATGTCTTTTATTTTAAGCCAACTCTTCATCGGAGTTTTCGTTTTAGTGCGCTATTGCTTTAGAAGACTCCGGGCAAACGATATTTCTCGAACCTCTCCGATGAACTATTCCGCCGCCGTGGTTGCTTTCTTGGGAGCTTGTTTTGTGAGTTTTGGCGGCAATGCTCACCTCTTTTACCATTTCATTAAATTCCCGAGCAAGGCGTACTGGTTTCCAACAGCTACACGCTTAATTCCAGCATCAATTCATGAGTTCCCACTGTATAGTTTTGTCGTCAACGATTTGCATGCTCATGTCTTGGCAATCACGCAAAATATTTCGTTGATCACATTGTTTTTGTTGGGGGCCTTCAACGTAAAGGAAGTGGCTAAGTCATGGTCAAAAAGGCCACTCCTCTATAGTTGCCTTTGGGCTTGTGTTCAGGCGATGATTTTTGCTTACGGTGCCGCCTCACATTCATGGGACCTACCAACTTGGGGCGTTCTTTTATTTTTTCTTACATGGATTACCACTAAAAGCATAAAACACACTTTTTTGATGAGTCTCATGGCTGCCTTCTGTAGTGTTTTTTTGACCTTCCCTTTTATGGAAACTTTCTTCCCTATTCCAAAAGGGTTTGCGTGGGTGTCTGCAGATATGCGAAGCCCCCTTCCGGAATGGCTAGGTGTTTGGTCTCTTCATCTTATTTTCATCGTAATCCTGCTTTCTCATTCGCGGAACCAAATCAAACGCCTAACACCTTCTGTTCTAATTCAGAATCCAGAATATCTAGGACTATCAGTTCTCGTATTATGGGGTGTCCTGCTCATAGCAATACCCGAGATAGTCTATGTGAAGGATATCTATTCTTCGCACCCTCGCGCGAACACCATGTTTAAGTTTACTTATCTCAGCTGGATGTTGCTGGGTGTTGCGTTATCTGTACTGCTCGGCCACTATCTACTGAGCCCTTTTGAGCGCTTGTCGAGTACAAAAAAGATGGTCGTCCAATCGACTCTTGCTCTCGTCGTCGTCGCCATTGCTCTGGCTGGTAGTTTTGGCTATACCTTCTTGGCCATTCGATCTCAAGTGGTACGTCCGCAGTCTCAGATGAACGATATAAATAGCAACACGCCGCAAAGCCTGAAATTTCCTGGTGAGTGGGCGATCGTTGAGTATCTCAAAAGTAATTCGCTCCCAACGGACGTTATCGCTGCCGCTGCAGGCGACAGCTACTCAACAATGGGCATAGTTTCCGTTTTTTCTGGAAGAGCTCCGATCATAACTTGGAAGGTTCATGAATGGCTATGGCGAGGGGGACTATCAGCGGAACTCTCTTACTTTTGCAAAAATAAACGCCTCCCTTGCCCCGACGCAGCAGATACAATCACTCGACGATACAACGACGTCGAAACAATTTACACAAGTAACGACTGCCAAACCGTGCTGCAAACCTTAAAGCGCTATAGCGTCCGATACATTGTTTTGGGTATGCAAGAACAAACCAAGTATAAAGCCGATCAACATCGAATGGCGGCGTTCGGAATGACAGTGGCCTTTATTTCAAACGATGCTATTCTCTTTGAGGTGCCAAAGGACTATTCTGGTTGCGGCGAGTGAGACTCCTTGGAAAGTTGGGGGTAAAAGCTAGGCGAGAACCCGTCCTATAACATCGACGGCAAAACTATCTCTTAAAAGCTCTTGAGCGGCAGGCAGGGCAGTCGAAGTATAGCAAGGGGGAGAAGGCATTGATTACAGACGGGTCAACACCAACGACTAATGAATCTTTGTCGGTCATTGTCCCGATTTACAATGAAGTCCAAAGTCTTTGTCCTCTTTTAGAAGAAATAGAAAAGCACATCGCTCCGATAGCGCGAGAACTTGAGGTTATTTGCGTCGATGACGGTAGCACAGATGACTCACTGAGAATGTTAAAGTCCATGACAGCGAAGTTTCCGTATTTAAAAGTAATCCGCCAGAAAAACCAGGGCCACGGCGCTGCGCTTAGTAGCGGAATCCTTTCAGCAAAAATGCAGTGGCTCCTTCTCATCGATAGTGATCGCGAAATTCCTTTAGAAGTTTTTTCGAAATTCTGGCGCGATAAAAGTGACTTCGACGCGGTCTTTGGAGCCCGTAAAGAAAGAGCAGATGGTGCCCTTAGAAAGTGGGGATCCAGATTCTTAAGAAATGTTTTGGGATTGTTTTATTCACAGCTTCCCCGAGATCTCAATTGCCCCTTCAAACTTGTGAGAAGAGAATCTTTGATACCTCTAAATGATTGGTTAAAATCACTTCCGCTCGTGCCGTCAATAGAGATTGCTTTGTATGTTTCTCAGGTAGGGCGCCATGTCTCGTTAGGCGTTGATCACAAAATAAGAGAATTTGGAGAGAGCCATCTCAAGAAACTCAAATTCTTGAAGTTTGGTCTCAGAGCTTTTTTTGAAATTTTACGATTCAAGATGAAAACTCATCAGCGAGAGCGAACGTGAAAGACTCATGCCAAATATTAATTCTCGGTTCAGGCCCGACAGGGCTGGGCGCCGCGTACAGATTGAACAAAATTCAGTTTAACGACTATGTCGTCATTGACAAGTCTGACCTGCCGGGCGGCTTATCTGTCACAAAAAAAGATGCACAAGGCTTTTTATGGGACATGGGTGGGCACGTACTTTTCTCTCATTACAAAGAATTTGATGAAATGCTCGATGAAACCTTAGGAGATGAGTGGCAGTGGCATGTTAGGGAGTCTTGGGTTTGGATGAGAGATCGTTTCGTACCTTACCCACTTCAACACAATTCACATATGTTGCCTAAAACAGAATCTTTGGGTTGTGCGCGCGACTTAACTGTCAGAAAACTCCTTAGTTCCACTGGAGGAATTTGGGATCATTGTCCTGATAAAATAAAGAAACTGGCGCGCCCTTTCTTTGACCTAAAAAAAGCCACTGATTTCGAGAACTGGCTTCAATCAAAGTTCGGGCAGCAACTTTTTGAGTCCTTTTTAAAGCCATACAATGAAAAGGTCTGGGCACAACCGCTTTCTAAAATGAATTCCGTGTGGGTGGGAGAGCGAGTGGCGCTGCCTAATTGGGAGTCTTTGTTAAAAGGGTTTTTGCTAGGACGATCAACTGAGACCTGGGGACCAAATTATCAGTTTCGATTTCCGACCTTTGGCGGAACAGGCGCCATTTGGCAAAGGCTTTATGAGTCACTGCCGAGAGATCATTTTTTGTTTTCAAAATCTATCTTGTCCGTCGATGCCAATAAAAAGTTGGTAAGACTTTCTGACAGCTCCGAACTTAAGTACGACAAATTGATTTCTACTATTGCTCTTGACGACTTATTGAAACTTGTCGCCGTGGGTGATCGAAAGATTGAAGGTGATCGCCACGTTGATCTACTTTATTCAAGCACATCCGTGCTAGGAATAGGCCTAAAAGGGCAACCGCCGGCTGCGCTAAAAACAAAAAACTGGATTTACTTTCCTGAAGAGCAGTTTCCGTTTTATCGAATGACTGTGTTTTCTAATTACTCACCCTACAATGTTCCGCTGCCGGGTGAGCATTGGTCGCTATTACTAGAGGTGGCATCGAGTGAGCATCGACCCAAGCCAACTGAGCTCATGGAAAAGTGCGTTTCGTCACTAGAGAACGTCGGTTGGTTACATTCGCAAAATATTCTTTCCAGGGCGGAGTATTTTTTGCCCAAGGGTTACCCAACCCCATTTTTAGAAAGGGACAACACCTTGTCAGAGGTTCAGCCCTGGTTAGAATCGCTTGATATTTTTTCACGTGGACGCTTCGGCGGCTGGAAGTATGAAGTGAGTAATCAGGATCACAGCTTTATGCAAGGCTATGAAATTGCCGATCGTTTGGTTTCCGGTCAGGCGGAGAAGACCTACCGTATTTAAGAAAGTGTCAGCTTCTTCATAGCGGGTAAAAGCTTCTGTCAGATGCATAAAACGGGCTAACCAATAGCCCGTTTATGATCTTATTACAGCGGCCCCTATTACTGTTCTCACTCCCGTCAAGAGAGTGAGAAATCCATTTTTTAAAGAACTAGTAGCGATAGTGCTCAGGTTTGTACGGACCTTCTTTTGAAAGACCAAGGTACTGAGACTGCTTGTCAGAAAGCTCAGTCAACTCAACACCCAACTTACCCAGATGTAGCCTTGCCACTTTTTCATCGAGGTATTTTGGAAGTCGATAAACCTGAACTTCTGAGTACTTATCACGGTTGGTAAAGAGCTCAATCTGCGCAATGACCTGGTTTGTAAATGAGTTACTCATAACAAACGATGGATGCCCTGTAGCACAGCCCAAATTCACAAGCCGACCCTTGGCAAGTACCACGATTCTGCGACCATCTGAAAACTCGTGCTCATCAACCTGAGGTTTAATCTCAACCATCTTCGTATTCTTATTGAGCCATGCCATATCGATCTCGATGTCGAAGTGACCTATGTTGCAAACAATGGCTCCGTCTTTCATAACGCTAAAGTGCTTAGAGGTTAGTATGTCGCAGCAGCCTGTTGCGGTGACAAAAATATCTGCTTGAGGGGCCGCACTCTCCATAGAAACTACCTCAAAGCCCTCCATCGCTGCTTGTAAAGCGCAAATAGGGTCAATCTCGGTGATCAACACTCTGGCGCCGTAGCTTCTCATTGAGTGAGCACATCCCTTACCAACATCACCGTAACCGGCGACTGCGATGACTTTGCCGGCAAGCATAGTGTCAGTGGCGCGCTTTATTCCGTCTGCCAAAGATTCTCTACATCCATAAAGGTTATCGAATTTACTTTTAGTTACAGAGTCATTGATGTTGATGGCAGGAAGTTTCAACTTGCCCTTACTGTGGAGCTTTTCAAGATTGTGAACACCCGTCGTCGTTTCTTCTGAAAGACCAACAACCTTCTTAATAAGTTCAGAAAATCGATCTTCGTGCATCATATTGGTAAGATCGCCACCATCATCCAATATCAGGTTATAGCCCTCAGGACCCCAACCTAGAATTGTCTGCTCAATGCACCAGTTGAATTCTTCGTCTGTTTCTCCCTTCCAGGCAAAAACAGGAATGCCAGTTGCTGCAATTGCTACTGCCGCGTGATCCTGAGTGGAAAAAATATTGCATGAAGACCAGCGAATTTCTGCCCCAAGTGCCGTCAACGTTTCAATGAGTACAGCAGTTTGAATTGTCATATGCAGGCAGCCCGCTATCTTTGCACCTTTAAGTGGTTGAGCGTTGCCGTATTCTTGCCTTAGGGCCATGAGACCTGGCATTTCTTTTTCAGCTATTTCAATTTCTTTTCGGCCCCATCTTGCTAATTCGTTAAAATGTTCGCGGTTATCCATCGCCTGTTGGCAAACGCGATAGTCAGCAGAGTATTGTTTGTTGAGAAATGGCGATGAGTAATTTGTTTGAGACTTTGTAGGTTCCACGGTTTGAAGCACCTTTTTCCCCTCGTTAATGGTTAAACGGTTTTGCGTGTTTTGTAGCTTTTGTTCGGACCCAAAAACTTAGAAGAGGGCCCGCGCCGAGTCAAGACTCGACTACCCAAGACGCCCCCCAAAAAAGCGCAGAGGCTGAGCCCACGCCCCCAAAAAAACCGGCGATGTTCAAAAGGATCAGATGCTAGGCCGCACTCCCAAAATCGAGCGCAGGCGTATGACTAAATACGTCGTAGCGAGATTTTGGGAGGAGAACGACGCAGATGATGCCTTTTCAACATCGCTCCTAAGTTAGAGTCATGATTTCATACCCCTGGTCGGTAATCAGTACCGTATGTTCAAATTGTGATGAAAGAGTTCCATCTATGGTGCGGTAGTACTTTATCTCACTTCCAGGAATGCTGTATTCGACGTGTTCTTCACTGGTTTCGTTGATCATGGGTTCCACAGTTATGCATGTAAAGGGCCTTAAGGGATCGCCACGGCCCTTTTTACCAAAAGAGGGGACAAACGGGTCCATATGAAACTTTTGACCGATACCGTGCCCTCCGATGTCTTTTACGGAGTGATATCCCTTCTTGGTGACAAACTTACCAATGGCAAATCCGATATCTCCGGTTCGTCCACCTGGCTCGATAGCCTCGATTCCTTTAATCATTGCATCATAGGCTGCTTGGGTGATCGCTTTTGCGCGCTCTGAGACTTCTCCCACATAAAAGGTGGCTGAAGTGTCACCGTAGTAGCCATTTAAGATACTCGTGACATCGATATTGATAATGTCGCCGTTTTTGAGAACTGTTTCATCAGGAACACCATGGCAAATGACGTCATTGACAGAGGTACAAACGGATTTGGGGAAGCCTTTGTAATTAAGGGGAGCTGGCGC
Organism: Bdellovibrionales bacterium CG10_big_fil_rev_8_21_14_0_10_45_34; assembly: GCA_002778785.1. GTDB lineage: Bacteria > Bdellovibrionota > Bdellovibrionia > Bdellovibrionales > 1-14-0-10-45-34 > 1-14-0-10-45-34. Next base: position 94,654 of record PEZS01000002.1, read on the forward strand.
CGCACCTTTTGACAAAGTAAAGTCATAGACGGCTTGGTCGATTTCATTAGTGGTAATACCAGCTTTTACGAGGGTACCAGCAAATTTGAGCGTTTCAGCAGCGAGCCGCCCAGCTTTTTGCATTCCATTTACGAAACTTTGTCGAGATGCTTCCATTACTAGCGTTTTAATCAAGATTTCCCATCTTTTAAAGCAAATAAGCAAAAACCCGAAGGAAACTTCGGGTTTTTAATGAAATCCACTCTTAATTTGTAGATCTGATTACTTAAGGTGCTTAGATACGTACTTTGTCATTTCGAACATATTGACGACAGCTTTTCCGCCAAAGATCCCTTTAAGCTTTGAATCTGCGTTGATGTTTCTTCTGTTCTTTGGATCTTGAAGCTTGTTCTTGCGGATGTAATCCCAAAGCTTCTTAACAACTTGAGTTCTTGGCATAGGCTGAGAGCCCACTACGGCTGCCAAAAGATCGCTAGGAGTCAAAGGCTTCATAAAAGCGGCATTGGGTTTTCTTTTAGTTGCTCCAGCTGCTGCTTTTTTAGTGGCCTTCTTAGCTACCTTCTTAGTTGCTTTTTTGGTCGCTTTTTTTGTGGCTTTCTTAGTTGCCTTCTTTGTTGCTTTTTTAGTCGCCTTCTTAGTTGCTTTCTTCTTTGCTTTTTTCGCCATCGATCCTCCAATGGATTGTTAACTTAAAAAAATGATAGCTAACTCAAAGTCCATGTCCAAACAAAAATGAAGGGGGGCCAACAATTTTTTCCTCGATCTAAAGGCCGTATATCGATTTGCCCTCTATAAACCGGCTCTTTTAACAGTCAATTCCTCATCAAATTCTGCCGATCTTTCTTGTGAATGGAAAAAAGCTTTCAGCAGATACTTAACGAGACGATTACCTATACTCCATGCCAGCAGAGCGTTTCGGGGTGGACAGAGAGCCTTCCTTGTCGAGTCAGCTTCGATCATCTATTGCTGCGACCCTCTCGTAATACCGTAAAATCGAAGCGAGTCTTCGGCGTGTATGGATACCAAAATGCAAAGCCCCAGCAGAGCGAAAATCTCTCTGAAGCGACCCGTCAGAAGTCGAGTAAGATGCCCAGCTCCTCGGGTAAAAATCTTACTTCTATGAACTTCTTAACAAAAGAGGAGCTTTCGGCGGTAACTTGGTTTGCCTCTCAGGGATGCTCTGGGCTTCGCGAGAATTTCTCACGAGGAGCACTTAAGGCAGAATTTCGACGGCTGAGTAAGAAGCTTCATCCCGACACAAATTACGGCAAAAGCCCTTCCGCTCGTGCCTTTTACGAACTGATGCAATCTGTAAAGATTCTCGAAGAACTTGCACTGAAGCTCGATGCCTAAGTATCGGGAGCCACAGTTTCTAGGGCGATGAGATTTTCTAGCCTTAGTGAACGACTTTCTTGTACTTGAATCGATGGGGTTTTAAGCCCTCTTCACCCTGGCGACGCTTAAGATCTGCTTCATAATCAGCAAAATTGCCCTCGAGGAACTCCACCTTGCCTTCGCCTTCAAACGCCATAATGTGCGTACAGATACGATCCAAAAACCATCTATCGTGAGATATGACAACCGCTGTACCGCCGTACTCAAGGAGTGCCTCTTCAAGTGCACGGATCGTGTTGACGTCTAAATCGTTCGTTGGTTCATCGAGTAACAACAGGTTCGACCCTTTTTGAAGAAGCTTTGCCAGCTGAACTCTATTGCGCTCTCCGCCGGATAGATTTCCGACCAATTTCTGTTGATCCTGCCCTGAAAAATTAAATCGCGAAACGTAAGCTCTTGAGTTCATCTCTTTTGAGCCGATCATCATGATTTCACTGCCGCCTGTTATTTCTTCAAAGACAGATTTGTTCGGATTGAGAGAATCTCGTTCTTGATCCACGTAAGCGACTTTAACAGTTTCGCCCATTCTTAGCGAGCCACTCGTCGGAGTCTCCCCCGCCGTGATCAACCTAAAGAGAGTTGTCTTTCCGGCTCCATTTGGACCAATAACTCCCACAATAGCGCCGCGCGGAATTTTGGCACTAAAGTCCTCAATAATTACCTTATCATTGAAAGTCTTAGAAACGTGATCTAGCTCAATGACCAATTCGCCTAGCCGAGGGCCTGGCGGTATAAAAATCTGCACTTCTTGAAGTTTCTCCGCAGTGGGTTCCTTCAGTAGATTTTCATAATTAGAAATCCGCGCCTTAGACTTAGCCTGCCGAGCGCGAGGACTCATTCGTACCCACTCAAGCTCTCGCTCTAAGGTACGAACACGTTTTGTTTCTGCCCTTTGTTCATTTGAAAAACGCTTTTCTTTTTGTTCTAACCACGAGGAGTAATTGCCCTTCCAAGGAATTCCTTCACCTCTGTCGAGCTCTAAAATCCAACCGGCCACATTGTCGAGAAAGTATCTGTCGTGAGTCACTGCAATGACAGTGCCCGGAAACTCCTTCAAATACCTCTCTAACCAAGCAACCGACTTTGCATCCAAATGGTTCGTTGGCTCATCGAGCAGCAAAATATCAGGCTCTGAAATCAGCAGCCTAGCCAGGGCCACACGGCGCTTTTCCCCTCCTGAAAGCTGGCCAACCACTACTTCCGCTGGAGGGCAATTCAAGGCATCTAGTGCAATATCAATTTTTCTATCGAGGTCCCAGCCATCTAGCGCTTCTATTTTCTCTTGAACTTGCCCTTGCTTCTCAATGAGACGAGTCATTTCATCTTCGTCCATAGGTTCAGCAAACTTAGCCCCAATGGCTTCAAACTCTCGCAAGAGATCCTTGAGCTGCCCAACGCCGTCTTCAACGTTTTCTTTAACAGTCTTTGCCAAATCTAGTTCGGGCTCTTGCGCAAGATACCCAACTTTTAACTCTTTTGCAGGAAAGGCTTCGCCCAGGAAGTCATGATCCACTCCTGCCATGATTTTTAAGAGAGAGCTCTTGCCAGATCCATTCAAACCCAGCACACCGATTTTTGCCCCGAGATAATAAGACAAATAGATATCTTTTAATATCTGTCGCTTTGGAGGCACAACTTTGCCAACACCCTTCATGGTATAGATGATTTCTTCAGACATATTTCCTCCTGGTAGTTCTCTTACACCTTTTCACTTGAAAAAAACAGATTCCTTTTCCACAGTAGTAGAAGCATGTCGAAAAGCCGAAAGATTCGCGAATCAGCTCTCAATTCAACCCTCAAATCCTTAGAACAGGCCTTTGAAGACTACGAAAAGGTTTTGTCTCAACCTGCCTCTCGAGTCGGCGAAAGCATAAAACCTCTCAAGCTGAAACAGCAAGCAGAATCGCTTTTTAAAAAACTTAAATCTCAACTCAAGGAACTCTCTTAAAACTCTGGCATGAACCAAAGAATCTATCTTCTCGTTAATCTCGGAACGCCTGCCTCTCCTTCGACTTCAGATGTTCGTCGATATCTAGGGGAGTTTCTTATGGACCCTTACGTTATCGACATCCCTACTCCGCTGAGATGGCTACTTGTACATGGAATCATTCTGCGAACTCGCCCCTCAAGGTCAGCTGCTGCTTATGAGAAAATTTGGTCGAAAGAGGGATCCCCTTTATTATTCCACACTCGAAAACTCACTGAACAAGTAAATACGCGCTACGAAGGCCAATCACTAAAAGATCGAGCTTTTTTTTGCATGAGGTATGGAGAACCCAGTATTTCTAGTGGCATTACCCAAATACTTGAAAATACTAAGGCTACAACCGATGGAGCCGAAATCTTCGTCATTCCACTCTACCCGCATTTTGCCGACTCTGCCACAACCACAGCGCTCGCGAAGTTCGAGCAAGAGATAGCGAAAGCTTTTGTGAAAAGAGGTTTTTCTAGTTGCTCCAATAAATTAGGGCAAGAACGAGACGGGATATGGAGACATCTCGCATTTAAAAAACAGCAAGTGCGAATTCAGCTAAAAAGTGTCCCACACTTTTACCAATCTCGCATGTGGATAGACTCATTGGTTGGAAGCATTAAAAATGCCACTTTAGAAGAAGACGAATTCCTATTGCTCAGTTTTCATGGCCTCCCTGAGAGGCATATTAAAAAGCGCGACAGAGACCAACCTCCTAGATGTCTTATAAGCGCGAACTGCTGCGCCCAACCCTCGGAGTTCGCCAAAGAATATTGTTACCGAGCGCAATGCTTTCAAACTTTAAGAGATGTTCAAAGAGAACTTAAACTTCCTATCGATCGTGTATCTCTCGGTTTTCAGTCGCGGCTAGGAAGAAATAAATGGATCGATCCATCCACTACGAACCAACTGGTCCAATTGCGAAAAAACGGAGTCGAAAAACTTGTCGTTGCTTGCCCTAGTTTTGTTGGCGACTGTCTTGAGACGCTTGAAGAGGTCAATATCGCGCTCAGAGAGCAGTGGACTCATTTAGGTGGTAAGAGCTTTCGCTATATAGCTTGCCTCAATGAAACCGAGATGTGGGTCGATAATTTGACCACATGGCTCACGGAGCTTTAGTCAGAGCCTTCACGCCTTACCTTTTGTTTGCGCATTTAGGGCTTCGGGTATTTTTTTGCGGATCAAACTCTGCTTCGGTGTGCGCATGAATTGAAAGTGCGTGCAGACCAAATTGAAATTCCTTCTCTAGCAAGTTCATTATGTGAGCGTGGCGAAGAACGGGCCGGACACCTTCAAATTTTTTAGAAACTATGACCACTTTAAAATGTGTCTGAGCATCGGGGCCCACAGAATGCATATAGCTTTCGTCAATAACCTCAAGCCTCGACGGCGAAAACTCTTGTTTCAACAATTTCTCGATCGTATTTGCTCTTAAGTTCATAGGTGTTTTCCCAACCCGAACGTTTATTACACTCCACCCTACAGCTCTCTCGTCGAAAACCTACAGCATTTTTGCCAAAAACGCGCTAGTTGAATAACTAAAATCTTATCCTAGATGACTAGAAACTCATCTTAGATAACCTAAGCCAACAGAGATACTAGAGGCCCTACCCGTTTGAATTTTTTTCAAACTGCCTACTGACTATTGCTTACGAACCAGAAGCCCCATAGCTTCGCCAAAACTTTAGGAGGGTTAAAATGATCAGAAAAATCACAACAATGTTAGTGTGCACAAGTTTTGTGCTGACTCAAACCACAACGGTATTCGCAAATGCGGAGTCGTTTTACTCGGGCCATGATGATGGTGCAGAGATGATGGTGCAGTACGTAGAGCTCGATGGTTTAGAAGATGCTGACATTGAGCACACTATGGAAAACGCAGATGAACTGCACGAACTAGCTATGGAGGCTCATGAAGCAGGTACGAGCCTAGCGGACGAAGTAGCTGTTGAAGAAGAAGAGCTGCAAGAAGAAAAAAAGAAGGGTCCAAGTTTCATCGGACTCATTGGCAAAGGTGTTAAGAAGTTGGGTAAACTTACAGTAAAGGGCGGCAAATTCTTATTTTATAGCGGCCCTAAGCGACTTGGAACAAAAGTGATTTGGCCAGGCCTTAAAGCCACTGGAAAAGGCATCAGCAAAGGGGTAAAAGCAACAGCTTCTGGCGTAAAATATGTTGCAGTTAAAACCGCTCAAGGAACAAAACTTGTCGCTGTAAAGACTGCTGAAGCTGCAAAGAAGGGCGCTTTAGCTGTTAAAGACGGCGCGGTTTACGTAGCGGTTACTGTAAAAAATGGAACTGTTAAAGGTGTTACCGTAGTTGCCAAAGGCGCCGCGAAGCTCGCTACAACAACTTATGACATTGTTGTCGTCAAAGCGATTGGCGAGTATTTGATTAAAAAGGGCTTGGTAAATGGAGTTTACAACGGCTTCTTGGTACCAGTCGGTAAAGGTATTGCAAATGGATCAGTTGCTGTCGTTAAAGGCGCTCGAACCGCAGTTGTTGCAACAGGCAATGGGATTGCAGCTGGCGCCAAAGCTACTGGCAAAGGTGTAAAGACAGCTGTTCTTGCTACTGACAGATTCTTAGGCACAGTAGTTGTTAAAACAGGTCGCGGCATTGCGAGAGGCTTTAGCTTCTATGTGAGCTCGTTTCAAAACAACTCGACCACAATTGAAAGTCAGGTTGAAGGCCAAGCCATCAACTAAGAGGTTTGAAACTTAGGGCGTGATGCCCTTTCAAATTTCAGCTGAAAATTCTTTAGACAAGAGCAGGTTCCGATACCTGCTCTTTTTTTGTGCTTTGACCTTTTGCATCCGTAAAAACGGAGTTGGCCCTTCTGTCGGATATTCAGTTCTTTGGCCTTATGCATTCGAAAAAGGTGTAAACGCTACTATTTATGCGGTCAAAGTCACTGGCGAACTAATCGGTCATAGTCGCCTTTTAATCGTTTTTTAATTAAACTGTCTAGTTTTTCGCCACCGATATTTTTGTTCTGATCGCGTGTATAAAATCTGCTCACTGTCTCAAAATAAAACACAGATAACCACATGAAATCACCTCGCTTTTCTTTTCCGGTTAGGCCTAGCTTTTGCACTTTAGAGGGTAGAAAGTGAAAACAAGGGGGGAAACATATGGAAAGACTCTTTTACGAATTCAGACCATACCTATTTATTGCTGTAGGGCTTATTGCATTTATGAATGCCCATTCAAACAGCCTACTTAAGATCTCTGGTTTGTCGTTAGCGTTACTCAGCGCAATCATCGTGTGGGCTCGGTATTCGGCACGCAATAGATTAGCTTAATCTTACCTGAATTTACATCTCGACTGGGGGACTCAATGACAAAAAAAACAAGTTCTAAATATTTATGGCGACCACATGGATTCAGAACACTCCTTTTGATTTTGTCATTGGTACTCACGCTGAGTTTTCAAAACTGTTCCGAAAATAATAGTTCGCCGTCTGGGACGATGTTTGATTCGATGGGACAGGGCTCAAATTCTCTGTCGGGCGGGGAAACCCCTACAATTGAATCAGTGAAGCTATATCAAAACGGACAAGAAACTTCTGTTTACCAAATCGGCGGCACTCTAGAAATCGAAGTAAAAACTCGGAATGCCTCGCAGTGTGCCTATCCCGCTAAGGATGGATCACTAAGAGACTGCTCTTCGGGTACCGTACGATTCACTGTGAATGTCGCTAATACCTATAACTCTGAGCCCTTCTTTGGAGCTGCTCAACTACGAGCAGTTAACGCTATCAACCGAAGAGAAGTGAACGCGTCGTTTGCGAGCCAATGCCCCTGGGGAGGCACCGAGTGCCGATTCATTAGACTCGAACCGGAAGATCTCAACGCACCCAGAGCTCTGGGAGTAAGGCTTGGCCATTTTGATGGTAAACAGTGTAATGACTCTCTCATGCAAAAGAATAGCTTCGATTTTCCCGGACCAATTGCAAATTTGTGCATGAAAACGAAAGCTCTGGTTGGCTCTGGCCAAGGCGTGATTAGCAAATGCTACTATCACGGTGCCGCTCAACCTCCTGAGCAAGGAATTTCTGTTCCGTGTGATGGAGTCACCTTTTTGGAATCTGGTGGCTTCACATTAGGAAGCTGGGCTGGCCCATCAACTACAGCCGAAAGGGCAAAATTTAGCGTTGTGTGGGAAGACACAAGCCAAAAAATCAAGCGTGTGGATTCAGTAACCTACGTTAGTCAATGTAGTGCTAATAGCGGTCCGCGCACCTGCACTTTTGCGCCGGAATTATAAATCACTTTTTGATCAGAAAGGAATAGGCACTACTTCTTGCCTGGCCTGCAAAAGAGTTTTCTTTCCGCTTTCAAAAATGACGTCAATGCGTCCATCAATGGTTTGAGATACAAACCCCACTCCGAACGAAGGGTGGCTGATGACGTCTCCCTTTTGAAAAGTGCGATCAACAGAATAAGCAATGTGCTCCATATCTCGAGTAGCTTCGCTCAACTCCTCCCAGGAATGATCCACTATATCTTTTCGAGTGACTTTCTTTTTTTGGGAAATTCGCTTTTTGGGTGCTGCGACAGTCTTGATACGAGCTCCTTCTTTGATCTCCACCGCTTTTTGGATGAGTCTTTTTTGTGAGTCAGCTGCCTCTGGGGCGTTTGATAACTTTTCTAGAGTGATCTTTTTTGCTGAAACTCGCAATGATTTTTTGTCAGCAGGCCGAGCCGACACGGCCTTTGGCGATACCTTTGACAACTTAGCTTTTCCTGCTTGCGCCTTAGCGCTCCCCATCTTCTTTGATTTAGACGAACTGGATCCTGCCGACTTACTCGTTGTCTTGGCTGAAGCCCCGGTTCCAACCTTTTTGGCCGTTTTCTTTTTCGCCATCGGTTAACCCTCCACTAAAAATACGTGAGGCAATTAGAACACATACAAGAAGTATTTGTAACCCCTGAAAGAGATAATTCTCTAGGTTAGTCCAAAAATGAAAAATTTTTCTAGGGCGTGTACTCATTTGGGCGAGCGTCGCGAGAAAGCCAATTTAATGCGAGATCAAGGCGCGAGGAGAAGCCATAGCGCCTCTATGGCGCCGACGAGCAACGCTGA